>CAZZLR010000045.1:0-7310 GCA_964655045.1 uncultured bacterium
AGGACTCGTTCTTCTAGTACGGAAAGAAATGCGCGCAGCTCCGGATCGAACTTGCGAATCCGATCTAAAAAATGACGGGCGATGGCGCACGCGGTGAATTCTCCTTGAACAAAAGCTTTTTGCAGTTCGATGGCCGATAAGCGATGCATGAATTTTAGGATCCTTTTAGAGTAGGGGGGACGCGGATCATGCCGCCGATTTGATCGGGGGCGTTAGCAAGGAATACTTCCCGGGGTAAAATCTCTTGTACGATATCTTCCCTCCACGGATTCCTTGGAGAAGTTTGGAGAACATAGACGCAAGGCTCGACCCCTTCTGTATCTACCGAATCGAGCAGTTCGATATAATCAAGGGTGCGGCGCAGCCCTTGAAGAATATCCGCTTCTTCTTCGGGATCGCAGTCAATTTTACAGAGTTTTTTTAAATGAGAGATCGTCTGTTGGTTGCAATGATCCATAGTGCTTCGACGATAGCAGAAAAAGAGATAAAAAGAAAGTCTTGTTTTTTTCAAAAGGAGCCATATATCTTTTGAAGAATGCAAAAAAAAGCTTTGGGGCTCTTTCAGCTTGTCATGATCAACGTCATTGCGGTCGACAGCGTGCGCACCTTGTCCTTTTCGGCCGTTTACGGATTCAGCCTTGTCTTTTTCTATGTGCTGGCCGCCTTGATCTTTTTTATTCCGACTGCTCTTGTCTCTGCGGAGCTGGGTTCAAGCTGGCCGGATCGCGGAGGAATTTATATTTGGGTAAGGGAAGCGTTTGGTAAACGCTGGGGGCTCGCGACGATTTGGCTTAACTGGATTTATAATATTATTTGGTATCCCACGATGATGGCCTTGATTGCCGGAACGATCGCTTATCTTTTTCAACCTTCCTGGGCGGAAAATCCGATCTATATGAGTCTTTCGGTGATTGGATTGTTTTGGGCATTGACGTTGGTCAACTGTTTCGGCATGAGGCTATCGAGTTTTCTCAGTACGGCGGCGGCTTTGATTGGCGCCATCTTCCCTATGTTCTTGATCGCATGCCTTGGCGTTCTTTGGATTGCGCAAGGCCGTCCTGCGCAGATTTCTTGCTCTTGGGATTCGTTTTTCCCCGGAAGCGCTCAGGGAGATAATCTCGGATTTCTGACGAACGTCTTTTTTGGATTGCTTGGGTTGGAAATGGCTGCAACCCACGCGGGGGAAATGCGCAATCCTCAAAAAGATTATCCAAAATCGCTGCTGATTTCCGCTTCCATCATTTTGTTTACTATTATTTTTGGTTCTTTATCGATCGCTTTAGTGGTTCCGGCAAAGCAGCTCCATTTAGCTACCGGCGTCATGCAGGCTTTTGTCGTTTTCGGGGAAGCTTACGGGCTTCCCTGGCTTCCTCCCTTGATTGCCCTCTGCATTGTGTTTGGAGGACTGGGGGGAGTGGGCGCCTGGGTGATCGGCCCTACCAAAGGGCTTTTGGCAGCCGGCCAAGACGGAAGCCTCCCTTCTTTTTTTTCGCGAGCTAGCCGAAGGGGGGTTCCTGTGCGTATCTTGCTGCTGCAGGCTGCTTTAGTCTCTATCTTATCTCTTCTTTTTCTTCTTATGCCGACAATTAACAACTCTTATTGGATCCTGTCCGTGATCACGGCGCAGCTTGCCCTCTTGGTTTATATCGTTCTGTTTGCCAGCGCTTTTCAACTACGGCGCTCGGAGCCGTTGAGAAAACGCCCTTTTCGTATTCCCGGAAATAAGGGAGGCGTCGCGGTGGTATGCGGCCTGGGAATTCTCAGCTGCGTTCTTGTAATCGCCCTTGGATTTTTACCGCCCAGCGCGGTTCCGTTCCAAAATGTATTCCTGTATGAGCTGATTTTAATTGGAGGCGGAGGGTTTTGTTCTCTTCTTCCTTTTTTCCTGCACCGTGTCAGAAGAGTTAAAAAAATTCATTGACAAGGAACGTCTCCGAGAGATATCCGTGAGAGGATGAAGAGACTGATTGTATTGGGAATTTTTTGTACGCGTTTCGTTTTTGGAGCGGAAGATATTTGCGGATTTTGGAAGACGGTGAATGAAGAGGGGATCGCGCAGTGCATCATCGCCGTATATGAATATGAGGGGCTCTGTTACGGCCGGATCATCGGCAGTTTTAATGAAGCCGGGGAAATGGACGACAGCATCTACACTCCTCAAAAAAGAGCGCCCGGCGTCGCCGGCAATCGATTTTATAGCGGTCTTGATATTATTTGGGGTCTGATGGATGTAGGGGTGAAATTCCGTGGCAAAATTCTCGATCCGGAAAAAGGAAATATCTATAATTCTGAGCTGTGGATCGATCGAGATGGCGGACTGATCGTACGCGGTAAATTCCTCTTCTTCGGCCGCAGCCAGAAGTGGTTGGCTGCGACAGATAGTGACTTTCCTAAAAATTTCAAGAGGCCGGATCTTTCCGAAATCGTTCCCGACCTCCCTGAAATTAATTAATTTTGACCGTGTAATATCTCTGCATATTTTGATGGCGGACAATAAAAATGATGTGTTTTTTGTCGCCAATCTCCCGAATCGCTTCTTCAAGATCATTGCGGCTTTTCACCGCCTTTGCCTGGTTGATATTGAGTGCGACTCCCGTAATGACAAATCCTGGGCGAAGTCCTGCCATCGCGGCGGGCGTGCCGGGTTTGACTTGGCTGATGGCGACCCCCTCGATCGGCGTCTTGTAGCCGAGCCGAGAAGCCATTTCCGCGCTCAGCGATTCCACATCCATCCCCAATTTTTGGAAAAAGGCAAAAGCCCCCCCTTCGCCCTCAAGAGAACCCAGAGCGACGCAGAGGGTCTTCTTTTTATGATCGCGTAAAATTTCCAAAGTAATTTTATTGCCGGGAAGCGTCATGGCAATTTCATTGCGCAGCTTGGAAACCGATTTAATGGGCTTTCCATTGCAATACAAGATAATATCGCCCTGTTGGAGCCCCGCGAGAAAGGCCGGAGACTCTTTGACGACTTCTGCAATCAAGGCTCCCTCTTGCTTTTCTAATTCCAAAGCGTTGGCTAAGTCTTTATCGACCGGTTGCAACACTACACCCAGGTAAGCTCTCTGAATGCCTCCTGTGGTGAGAATCTGATCGATGATATTTTGCACGATTTGGCTGGGGATTGAAAATCCTATCCCCATATATCCGCCGCTTTTCGTATAAATGGCCGTATTGACGCCGATGACCTCTCCTTGCAAATTAAAGAGAGGCCCCCCTGAATTTCCTGGATTGATCGGCGCGTCGGTCTGAATGAAGTCCTCGTAAGAGGCGATGCCTAGATCTTGTCGTCCCTTGGCGCTGACAATGCCTACAGTCAGCGTCGCGCCGATTCCTAACGGATTGCCGATGGCGACAACCCATTCGCCCACTTTGAGCGTTTCCGAATCGCCAAAACGGAGAAAGGGGAGATTTTTTTCCTCGATTTTGAGCAAGGCAAGGTCTGTTTTTTCATCCGTTCCTTTGACAGAGGCCGAATATTCGCGTCCGTCATTTAAGGTTACGGTAATCGCGGAAGCATTGTGGACCACATGATTATTGGTAACGATATAACCATCTTCCGTGATGAGAAATCCGGAGCCTCCCGAAATCTGCGGCTGCGGCTGCAAGGAAGGAAAGGGCTGTTGTCCTCCAAAAAAACGACGGAAAAATTCATCGCCGAACAGATCAAGAGGAGCTGCTTGCCCTCTGTCTTGGGAGGGAAGCGTTTCCGCTTTAATAAAAACTGTAGCGGGCATGGCTTGTTCCGCAATATGAGTAAATGCCTGGGATGTTTGCTCTAGAAGAGACGCTCCGGAAGGAACGCTGTGGAGCGCGGGGCCGAAGCCGAGCACGGAAGAAAGAACGGCAGGAAAAAAGATGGGGCGCATAAACCTAAAACCTCTTAGAAAATTAAATCCATTATGTATCGAAACGTTCTTTACGGCAAGGGGAGTGCGGGTAGATGCATGGAGATTTTCTTTTTTTCTTTTTCAAAAAGAGCTTCTCCTAAATACGAGACGAACACCGATTCCCGATCCAGGAGGCATTTTTCCACCGCGTCGGCGATTTCTTCTCTTGTTGCAAAGAGGATCTTTCTTCGAAACTCTTCGCGCATGGCATCCGTGCGATGTGCCCGTTTCCATGCATAGGCGGTCATAGCGCGCGAGCCGGGAGCAACCGGCGCATCTAATGTTTGCAGAGCGCCGAATTTCGCTTCTTCCAGATCCTCTGCACTGAATTTTTTGGCTGCAAGGGTTTCGAGAGATTTTTGAAAACCGGCCAAGGTCTTGGCTACATGGGGATCGCGGTACGTATTGAAATAAAAATTGCCCGTCGTAGGCGTATATGAGGCTCCGGCGCCGTATGCGCCCCCTTTTTCCCGCATCTCCTTATGCAAGGCCACATTCTCTAAAAGAACGGCAGCAAGAAAAAGGAAGGGGGACTCGTTTTCTTTATAAGAGACAGTTTTCATCCCCAGCGCGTTAAATGCGACAGGAGAAGCGATGAGGCGCGCTTGCGATGGGATTTTGGGCAGCGCGTAGCCCCCTTTCCAAGGAGACGCAAGAGGACGGCGCGGGAGCGATCCGAGATCATAAAACTGATGTTCCTCTAAGAGAGCATATTGGGCGTCGTCGCAGGAAAGGACAAGGTGCATCGCCCCTCTTCCCAGCATTTCTTCCTGCAGCCGCGTTAAATCTTCTCCCAGCGTTTGCGGATTTTTAAGCCGCTCCAAGACAGCCGTGTAGTAAGATAAGCCATGGCACTGCTCAAAGACAAACGAAGGGAGGGAAAAACCGGCCAACGATGCTTGAATCGCATAAGTCATTGCATTGCGGGTGAGTCGGCTTTGCAGCTGCGCCGCATGCTGCGTCAACAGTTCTTGAATCCGTGCCGTGTCGGAAAAATCGGGACTTGAGAGAAGGTCGCGGAATAAAGAAAAAAGCTCTCCCGCATGCCGTCCTAAAGATTTTCCATGGATGGAAAAACTCGGGGAACAGCGATCGGGATCATGTGCGGAAACATGAAGGCTGCAAGAGGCGCTGACGCCTCCTGTAAACGCTTGCGAACGGCGCAGCGTTTCTCTATAGTCTTTTCCTCCGCAGCCCAACTCGGTAATCCACCTGCTGAAAAGAGACAGCAGGGGCAGATCTTCTACTGCAATGTGAGGCAGATCAAACACCGCGTCGGCATAGAGAATGTGATTTGTGAAACAGCTGTGGTGGAAGACTGTGCCGGTCTCTCCCCCTAAACAATCTGAAACGTCGGCGTTTAGGCCGGCGCGAAAGCTTTCTCGGTTGGACGATGTACAATCTACGCTCGTCAACTCCGGGGCTTTGGAGCAATCCAAATACCCGCTTTTCAGGTTGTTTGGGTGCAGCGGCGTTTCTTTTAAGGGCAGAGGGCGAATTGACACGGAGATGTCGCTTAGAGAAAGCTTCGGCAGGCAATCGAGCGATTGGTTTTCTGCTTTTTCTTGGTAGGCGCTCAGCTCTTGAGACTGTTTCACAAGGGCTTGGATCTCTTCCGGCGTCATTGCGGCGTGGAGATCTTCGAGCCTCTTTTTTTCTTCGGCAAGCTCTTGCGCCTCAAGCAAGGGGTCAGGCTCGAATGTGAGCTGTAGGAAATGAGGATTGTTGAGAAAAAAATGTTCAATCAGGAAGGGGAGATAGCTGGGATCTTTGAGATTTTCTCTGAGCTCATTGAAAAGAGTGTGGATCAAAAGCCCATTTTCAGGATTGCTTCCATGCTGCGCGATGAGAGCCGCCCTCATGAATAAAGTCAGTCCAAAAGGCCCTTCGTCCGTATTGATTTCCATGCGATTGAACTCGAGCTGATGGAGCGCGCTTTGCACGAATTCCTCCGGAATAGGCTTGCGGCTGATTTCTTTGATCGTATTGAAAATCAGATCTTTGAGCTTTTCTTGATCGGCGCTGCTGCATCCTTTGCAAACAATCAGCCAAGGAGCCTCGCTCATTTCGGTATCCAGGGAAGCGCTTGTCTGCGCACAGAGCCCCGATCGAAGAAGGACGCGGCGGAGCAAGGAGGCATCATGATCCATCAGGATAATGTCGAGAAGGGACAGAGCCAGGATCTCCCGTTGCTGAATCACGGGAGCGGTGAGCCAGCCGAAAGCAAAAATCGTTTTTTTCTCCACGGATTCCTGCGCTGCGATGGGATATTTCGCCGTTCCGGTAATAGGCAACGGAAAACGTTCTTGACGCGCCAGAGGGGGGAGCGGCGCCGTTTTCGCAGCATTTGCCAACACGTTGTTCTCAATACAGTCGAGATGTTTTTCTAAAGGCAAATTTCCATAAAAAAAGAAAAGACATCGGGAAGGGTGGTAAAATGTGCGGTGGAACTCCTTCAGCTCTTCATAGGTTAAATTGGGAATTTCCTTAGGATCGCCTCCGGTGTTGTGCGCATAGGGGAGATCGGGGAGCAGCCGTTGGTATACTTCGTGCCATAGCCTTGCATCGACGGAGGCCAGGCTTCCCTTCATTTCGTTGAAAACGACGCCTTGGAATTGGAGAGCCCCGTCTCGATGCGATGGGTCGGCGAATTCTAGCCGATGCCCTTCTTGAAGAAAACTGAATTTGTCGAGGAGGGGATAGAACACGGCGTCGAGATACACTTCCAAGAGATTATAAAAATCCTTTTCCACTTGGGAACTAGCGGGATAACAAGTGAAATCCTGCCCCGTTAACGCGTTCATAAACGTATTCAGGCTGCGCCGGTTCATGGAGAAAAAGGGATCTTTCACGGGAAATTTTTGCGAGCCGCACAGAACAGTATGCTCCAAAACGTGGGCGACGCCGTTGGAACTGTTTGGATAGGTCCGAAAAGAGAGGCAAAATAGATTTTCCGGATCGTCATTTTCGATGTGTATGACACGCGCGCCCGAGGGGACGTGGTTGAGTTCTAGAAGTACGCTTTGCAGCTCTTCTAAGGGAATCCGCCGCGTTACGGCGAAATTTTTATAGGCTCCGCCGGGCTGATGAAAAATAGAGTTCTGCATGCCCGTTCATTCTAGCAAAGAGCGGCAATTCATGGCAGCTTCATTTTTTCATACTCTTCGGCCAGGTAGTTGCACTCTCCTAAAAGGAGAAGCAAACGATTTCGATCTTGCAGAAGAATGGTAGGATGCGCCCTTCTCTTGACGTCCCCCTCCAGTTGAGCCCAGGCGGTGTAAGCCTGCTTCTGCAAATTTAGGTAGACTTCCCAGTGCTGTTCAAGGTTCGATTTGCGCGCGGCAGTTCCCATTTTTTTGAACGGTTTTTCTCTTTTCGCGGGTTGCGCCGTTTTTTTTGCCAAAGTTTTTTTATGTACGCGTT
>CAZZLR010000046.1:0-7175 GCA_964655045.1 uncultured bacterium
CGAATTGTTTGGGTATAATACCAAAAGAAACAAATAATATCATATTTCAGCTGCGTCAAAGCGTTCCGACGATTAGGCGCCGCGTTGCGATGCGCGCAGAGAAAGGCCGCTTCTCTTTCGAACGGAAGAGAAGAGCATTTTTTCAAAAGTTTCTTTCTTTCCTCTGAGTTCCAGTCGTTTTTTGGCCCTTGTAATGGCTGTATAAAATGCTTCTTTCCCAAAATGTTCGCTTCCTTCGGGGAAGATGGCCATGACCTCTTCAAACTCACTGCCTTGACTTTTATGAACGGAAAGGCAGAAGGCGATCTCAAAGGGAGGCGGAGGAGAAAATTCTCTCCCGTTTCCAGGCAGAGACTCTTGGGGGAAATAGGCTGTTTCTTTTTCGCAAGAGCCGCCGCAAAGAACTCCCCCCATTCCATTATAAAGCTCGGAAAACGGATCATTGGCTGTTGCTAAAATAGGCGCGATCCATTTTTTGTGATGCAAAAGTGTTTGCTGAAATATTCTTTGATTGAGAAGGTCTATGCCCATAGGGCCTTGACGCATTGGATTGAGGATGCGAAAACGGTTGCATTGCCGAAAAAGCTCCTCCGAGCCCAGAGCTATTTCACCGAGATGGCCGGAGGTTTTTTGATAGAGCTCTTCCGGATCAGGAATTTCCGGCTCCCAGAGAAGCGCGGGATGTTTTTCAGAGAGCAGTGAAAATAGCTTTTCCTTATTTCCTTCTTGCACAGCAGATGCGATGGTTTGCAGAATCGGCTCTTCAGTTCTGACGCAGGCGTCAAGAACGATTCCGAAAAGCTCTCCTATTTCAGCAAAAAGACTCACTGCTCCTATGGGGGGCAGTTGGTTGGGGTCTCCCATTAATACAAGAATCGTTTCTTCAGAGATGGATTCCAAAAGATGTGCCAGCAAAGAGACGTCCATCATGGATGCTTCATCGACGATCACGAGATGGGCGTCGATGGGCCGATAGGAAAAAAGCCGATTGTCCGAAGGCTGTAGACGGAGCATCCTGTGGAGGGTCATTGCCTCGATGTGCAGCGCGGAATCGGGAGGGTGTTGACGTTCTAGGGATGTCTTGAGGTGGGCGGCTGCTTTTCCTGTAGGCGCTGTGGCAATGATGCGAAAGGGGGGCTTGGATAGGCTGGATTGAAAGAGTAAACGGGATAAATGGCCTGCGGTATATGTTTTTCCTGTGCCGGGGCCCCCGCAAATGACGAGAAGCGAGTTTTGTAAAGCGGACGCAATCGCCATTTCTTGTGCAGAAAGGAGCTGCGGGCGGATCTCGCGCAGCTTATTTTGAAAAATAAGGGGATCGAAAAGAAAAAGAGGGTTGTTGTGACGCAACCGTTGCATGTGCTGTAGAATGACCGATTCATAGACCCAGTTTTTTTGCAGATAATAGTGTTCCTTGTAATGGATAATCGGCTTGCGTGGGTAAAGCAGGTTCCCTTCTTCGACAAGGGATGCAGGGAGATTTTCGGGAATGCTGCCTAAGTCTTGTTTTGTCATACAAAGATGGCCGTTTCGCGCTCCCTCCATAAGAGCGCTGAAAAAGGGGATGAGGTCGGGGCGGTCTAAATGCGCCTGTTTTAAAAGAGTTCTTGCAAAAAGGTCATTGAAGGAACCGCGAGTTTTTGTGATTTCCAAACAACCTGAAGAGTTGGCGTTTAGGCCGGCGCGAGAGCCCTCGCGGTTGGACGATTCGAGAGCAACGGGCTCATTGCAATCCTTTAACTCCGAGGCTTTGGCACAGCCTAAATACGAATGTCGGGTATCGAACGCCATATGCCTCCTCCTCTTAGAAAAATATAAATGGATCCTCCGAAGATTTCTTCAAAAGGTTGCTTGTAAAACGGCTTTACATAACGACGAAGCGCATCGGTGTAGAGATCCGATTGGTCTTTGTAATTATAATCCAGCATGGCTTGTTCTACCGAAGCGTAGGCTTGGTCGTCGGCGCCAAGCCAATTTGTTTTCCAATCGACTATGTAGAGCTTTCCTTCCATTGCAAAGATAAGATCAATAAATCCTTTGACGAAATCGGGGTTTTGAAAGAATAGGAATTCTACTTCCACCAAGAGGTTTTGCGGGGTAAGATCGGAAAGAGTCCACTGCGCGTGAGGAAGTAGGGGGAGGTGCAGCGTTTTCTGCATCATTTGCTGCACGGCTGGAATCCATAGTTCTAAAGACGTTCCTCGAAGATGTTTTTCGACATGAGCTGCAACGAAAAGGTCATCTTTCCATCGAGCCTCTTTTTCCATAAAAAGGGTTTCAAAGATTTTGTGAATGAGGACGCCGGTGTCTGCTCCTTTGGGGATGCTATGAGGAGTATATCCGGGGGGGAGGGGAGTTGCGGTCCATTCCTTTTTCTCCGTTTTTCTGTGCTGCGCAATCGACGTGAAGGATTTGAGATAGGACGGGGAAAAGGAGCGAGGATGATTTTGCAGAGCTTTGAGCAAAGGTTTTGGAGGAGGGGTATTTTTGAGCGCCGGAGGCTCTAAAACGACTTTTTCCGGCAACGCTTCGAGGGTCAAATCCCGTGTTGTTGCGAGTTGCTGAAGAAAGGAAAAACAATCTTTTTCTTGCAGGTGCAAGATGCGCGCAAACAGCTCTATGGGTGAACCATCTTTTTCTTTTTCGAGATCGATTTGGGGAGGGAAGGGAACGTAAAGACGCAGTTTTGCACGGGTCATGGCAACATAGAGCTGGCGCAGCCTTTCCGCTTCTTGTTCCTCGTTTTCTTCTTCTATCCCTTTTTCTTTATTCCTGTGGGGCGCAGAGAAAAGTCCTAAGGCGAATACAACATCGAATTCCAGCCCCTTGCTGACGTGCAGGGTCAAAATCTGTACGGCATCTCCCTCATTGTCTAATCGCCGCGTCCCCCCTTCCTCGGGGTCGAGCTTGGAAAAATCCTCCATGAACTGCAAAAGAGCCGGAAAGGAAAACCCATTTTTCATTTCCCAAGAAAGAATTTCCTCGATCACTTGGCGAAGGTCTTGGAGAAAGGGGGAAGGCTCTATCGATTCGCAGAGGAAGCGGAAAAAGAGGGCGAGGCTCTCTTTTTCCAAAAGATTCAAAGCATTGCGGCGACAGGTCGCGCGAAACGGCCCTTCTTCCACGATTCTTGCAAATAGCGGTTTTTGAGGGAAGGCAAGCGCCTGTAAAAATTCGAATAAGGAGCGGAAAGCAAACGTCTTGTTCAAAGGATCTTGGCTTTTAGCAATGGCCGGAATGCCCCTTTGCTGTAGGAGAGCGAGGGCGCTTTGCGCTTCATAGCGGTCCTTGACCAAAATAGCAAAAGAGGAAAACGAGGGGAAAAGGGGAGCGAGTTTTTCTATTTCCTGCACGGCAAAGGGAAGAAAGGCGTCTTCCAAAGAATGGCCGATCCAACAATGAACCGCCCCCTTTCCATCCTTTCCTTCAAAACAATGAAGGGCTCCTGCTTTAATTGCGGGAGAGGGGATGACTTGTGTTGTTCTGGGCAGCTTGAGCCAAGGGCGTGCAAACAGGGCGTTGAGAACGTTAATGATCTTGGGCGAAGAGCGGTAATTCGTGTCGAGGCAAAATAGACTATGGGGACCGAGCGCGTCCCTTGCTTCGAAATAAGTATAGACATCCGCTTTGCGGAAACGATAAATCGATTGTTTAGGATCCCCCACGAGATAGAGAGCGTCAATGGGTTGATCGACAAAAAGCATCTTGAAAATTTTCCATTGGAGGGGGTCCGTATCCTGAAATTCGTCGATGAAAACAGCTCTATATTTTTGACGCACTTTATGCAAAAAACCTTCCTGTTGCAGAGCAAGATAGGTTTGATGCAAGATCTCATCCGGATCAAATAAGGGCTGCGCAGCAAGAAGGCCGGCCTCTATGGGACTCCAGGAATTTTGGAGCCATCCAAGGATTTTTTTCTTGCAAAGGCCTTCGTCGAGAAGGGGTTTTAAAACCGTTTTCGCTTGGAGGAAAAATTCGGGTATGGAGACCGTCGTGCGCAATTTTTGGTTTTCGGGAGAAAGGAAATCGAAGAGAGATCCTTTTTCCTTAAGGAGTAGACGCAGGGAAGAAGCGGGGGTGGATTGGATTGAGGCCAGTGCTTTGATTTGTGCCTTAAAATTTCCTTTGACTTTCGATTTAAATCCCGAAGAAATTGCATCAAAGGTCTCGCAGAGGGTCGATTCCAAGGGAATTTCTATGTTCTCAGACGCAAAAGCGTCTTGGCAGCGCTGGACCAGCTCCGTGAAGGAGCCGCGATGCTCCAACTGATCCTTCTTGATCAGGCGACGGGCAAAAACTTCGAGGGAATCGTATTGTTTTAACAGTAGGCCGATTTGTTCCGGAACAAGGCAGCGCTCATCAGCTTCCGTTTCTAAAAAATACATCGCTCTCTGCAGCAGCCTTTTTGGAATCCGCTCCGGCTTATCGGGGTCGGCAACGTGAATCTTGACCCGAGCTTCAAATGCAAATTCTTGAAGCATTCGATGGCAAAATCCATGAATTGTAAAAATTTGAAATTGATCGACGCAGCGCAGCGCTTCAGAGATCTTTCGCATTGCTGCTTCCGAACCTAGAAAGGGGCGGAGGTAGGGCCGGCTTTCGTTGTGTTCTTTGAGGTGTTGCAGTGTTTCATGTAGGTTTGCTGCAATTCTCTTTTTGAGATCGCGTACGGAGGCACGGGTAAACGTTACCGCTAAAATCTGTTCTATGCCCAAACCGCCTTTCAAGTTGTTTGGGTGTGTTTCCATCGCGTCCGACTCGAGAAGGAGGCGAACCAGGACCTGTTCAATAGCAAACGTTTTCCCTGTTCCCGCGGAGGCTTCTAAAAGATGGGCGCCAAAAATAGGGCATTCCGGACTCAGGCAATCAAAGGGTTTCATTGGCTTGCCCCCTGACAGGATAAAGAGAACCCAGTGCCTCAAAAGCGTGGATTAAAGGTTCCTTCCAAGATAACACCCATTCCTCCGCAGGAGGAAGATCGGTGCGCTCGGCAACCCAGGTGAAAATCGGATCTTCAAAGCGCTCTCTGCCTCGCTCCATTTTTTCGATTTTTGTATGCAGGGAAGTTCCTCCTTTGCGTAAAATCGAATCTGCCCATGAGGGAATGAGAGGCGATACAGCCTCTTGCGCGAAGAAGAAGTAAGAGAGAAAATGCCTCATTGCTTCTCGAGGAGCCTCGATCGTTTTGATCTTTGCAGTATCGAGAATGAAAATTTCATGGGTTTGCGCAGCGATCAGGGAAGCAAGCGCTTCTGGCCATTGGGGAAGGAGGGAAGCAATCGAGTCTTTGCCCCTGTAAACAAATCCTTTTTCCGAAAATCCTTGGAGATCGCCGATGATTTTGATCGTTGTGTTGCCATTCCATGGGATTTCCAGAGGAGGCATTTCCCAGCCTCCCGGAACTTTTCGTTTTTCGCGGCAGCTGGCTTTTAAGAAAAGCCTTTCGGAAGAGAGACCCCATTCATGCATCCGACTAGCCCAAAGCGTGGCGTTTTCTTGGATTTCTGCGCTTAAAAATTCTCCGCAAAGACCGGAGGGAAGTTGCCGGAGTAGAGGAGTGATGGACTGATGCGGAGAGGCTCTTAAGATTTTTCTCTGCTGAGAGGATAAGCTTTCCTTGGCATCGTGGGGCACTTGAATGCCATACCGTTTTTTTAAATAAAATCCCCAAGGATGGCGTGCGAGAGCGGCGAGATCTGAAAGGGAAAGCGTCAGCTCTTCATGGGGGATGCATGGAGGCAGGCGCCAGGGAAAGGAAAATTGAAGCGCAAGGGATCCTCCTTTTTCCGGAGGGGCTGCTCCCTCTTCTTCAAGGGGGGCATCTACGGAGCGTTTGAGTTCCTCTATAAGGGGGCTGGGATGGATGGGAGTTCCTTCAGAAGAAAGATGGCCATAGCTGATGTAGAGAAACTCTTTTGCGGCAAAGAGGGTTTGGAGCAAAAGGTAGCGGTCGCGCTCGCTTGATTCAAACGTATAAACGTTTTCGCACCGCAGAAGATCTAAAGAGCTCTGCCGATTTTTGCGAGGAAAATTTTCTTCGCTCATTCCCAAAAGAAAAAGAGCGCGCACTGGGGTCGCGCTCCCTTCCGCTAAGGAAGCAAAGCGGAGCGCATGAAGGTGGGAGGCGTTGATCTGTCCCCCGGGAATGGGTCTTTTTAAAAGAGCTTTGATCGGCTCGAAAGGAAAAGGCTCCTCGAGGGCGACATGGCTGAGTTCATTGAGGGTCTGTTCAAAAAAGTTCCAAGCAGCTTCTTCTGTTTCATCTTCTTGATCGATGAAAAAATATTTTTTTACAAGAGAAGGGAGGAAGGAGGCCCACTCGGATAGAGGACGGGCTGTTTGCAAAGAAGCTATGTCACTGCGGATTTCGCGCATTAAGGCGATCCACTCTTCGAGAAGATCGGCGGAACTCGTCGCAAGGCGCAAAGGTTCTTCAGGCCGAATATAGAGGAATTTGTCGAGCAGATCTTCTTCTTTCCAGAGCTTTTCTGCAAAACGTTCTCGGATCCAGGCGAGGGACTCGGAATTCCAGCCGCGCATTGCCGCAAAGGCTCTGTTCTCAAAAAGCTCTATGAATTCTTGCTGCACATTGCAGTTGAACTCGAAAAGACGGTGCATTCCTTGGAAAAAAAAGCTTTTTTGTCCAATATCGAGGGCGGAAATGCGGAAAGGAATGTTCGAGAAAAGGAGTTTGATGAAAGGAGCGTAGGGTTGAATATCCGGGGCGAGCACGGCCATTTCCGCGCAGGGAATATTTTTCGAATCGATGAGTTGTATGATGGCATTATAGACTTGCTGTACTTCTTGTAATAGAGAGGAGCCTGTTTTTACGATACGGATAGAGTCATCTGCAGGATGCATCGTAATGGGTGCAAGATCAAAATCAAGCAATCTTTGCTGGAGGCGGGTGAGGGTCGTAGAGGGAGTTTCCTCTTCCCGTTCATAATGTTCAAAAATTTCAAATGAAAAGGAGTCGAGGATTTTTAACGTTTCTCTTCCGGCTCCTCCCCAATTTGCAAGCAAAGGAGGAGCGGCAGAGAGGTAGGCATCCAGTTCTTGTCTTTGTTCTTCCCGAGCGCCTCGTTGTTTCCAGAATCGGTCGTATCGTTTTCGTTCCCGCTCGGAGCAAAGATCCTCCCAAAATTGGGAGCAAGGGGAAAACAGGTATACGGAAG
>CAZZLR010000047.1:0-7130 GCA_964655045.1 uncultured bacterium
GCGATGTTTAGGTAGATGGATCGCGGCAGCGATCGCAATTTTTACTTCCACACAGATTTACACACAGGAGAGTTCTTTTATGGAAAAAAAACCAGTTGTAGTGCTTGAAACCTCGTTGGGAACCATTGAGGTCACGCTCAAGCCGGAAACAGCCCCGAAGGCATGTGAAAACTTTCTCGGACTCGTGCAGAAAAAATATTACGATGGCATCATTTTCCATCGGATTATTAAAAACTTTATGATCCAAGGGGGGGACCCTACGGGAACGGGTGCGGGAGGAGCTTCTCTTTGGGGAAAGACTTTTGCCGATGAGTGCTCTGCACAGGTGAAGTTTGATAAGCCCGGGCTGCTTGCGATGGCGAACAGAGGCCCGTCTACGAATGGAAGCCAGTTTTTTATTACAACCGTCGCTACCCCTTGGCTTCATATGAAGCATACGATTTTCGGAGAAGTGACGAAAGGCTATGACGTTGTCCAGAAAATGGAAGCTGTGAAAACGGGCGTGGCCGATCGTCCGGTGGAACCGATTAAAATCATTCAGGCCTACTTTAAGGCGGAGTGATGTATTTTTAGAAGAAACCTCGGGGGGAATCCCCCGAGGTTTTGAAAAACCCAGCCCTTAATGGCCGGGTGTTCCTGTCTCAGGATGGATTAGTAATCCATCTCGCCGCCGGCAGGCATAGCAGCCGGTTTTTCTTGTTCTTCTTCTGTGATGATCGCTTCCGTAGTGAGGAGGAGACCTGCGATCGATGCCGCATTCTGCAGAGCGCAGCGTACGACCTTCGTCGGATCGATGATCCCTTTTTCCACCATGTTTACGTAAACATCCTCGCGAGCGTCATAACCTTCGTTGGCTTGCATGGAAGCCACTTTTTGAACGACGATCGATCCTTCTTTGCCCGCATTTTCTGCAATTTGACGCAAAGGATATGTGAGCGCTCGCAAAATGATTTCGGCGCCGATTTTGATATCGCCCGAAAGTTTTGCAATCGTTTTTTCAACGGCAGGAAGACAGCGGATCAGAGCAGCGCCGCCACCGGGAACAATCCCTTCTTCGACAGCGGCTTTCGTCGCTTCCTTCGCGTCGTCAACGCGATCTTTCTTTTCTTTCATTTCTACTTCGGTCGCGGCGCCGACGCGGATTACTCCTACGCCCCCGGACAGTTTTGCCAATCTCTCCATGAGTTTTTCTTTGTCATAGTCGGATGTAGCATCTTGAATCTGCCGTTTTAACAGAGCAATTCTTTCGGCAACCGCCGTTTTATTGCCTGCGCCGTCAATCAAAGTAGTATCGTCTTTTTTGACGATGATTTTTTGTACGCGGCCGAGCTGTTCCAGAGTTACTTTTTCTAGAGGAATCCCCAGCTCTTCGCTGATGAATTGCCCGCCCGTTAAGATCGCGATATCCTCCAGCATCGCTTTGCGGCGATCGCCGAATCCCGGAGCTTTGATCGAGACGACCTTTAAGCCGGCGCGTAGACGGTTGACGACGAGCGTCGCCAATGCCTCGCCTTCGACATCCTCGGACAAAATAACAAGAGGTTTGCCGGATTCTGCCACAGCTTGGAGAATAGGGAGGAATTCCTTCATTGAGGAAATCTTCTTTTCGAAAATAAGAATGTAGGCATTCTCATATTCGCATGTCAGCGTTTCCGCATTTGTAACGAAGTAGGCGGATGAGTAACCGCGATCGAAGCTCATCCCTTCGACGACGTCCAGCGTAGTCTCAAAGCCTTTTGCTTCTTCTACAGTAATGGTTCCATCCTTGCCTACTCGCTCCATCGCTTTGGCAATGATCGCGCCAATTTCTGCATCGCCATTCGCTGAAATCGTTGCCACTTGCGCAATTTCTTTGGAGTCGTTGATGGGCTTGCTCAACTGCTTTAGTTGTTCGCAGATTGCAGACACCGCTAGATCGATCCCCCGTTTTACGTCCATGGGATTTGCGCCCGCAGTGACGTTTCTCAAGCCTTCTGCATAGATCGCTTCGGCAAGAACTGTTGCGGTTGTTGTGCCATCGCCTGCGAGATCGGCTGTTTTGCTAGCCACTTCTTTGACCATCTGGGCGCCCATGTTCTCATGTCTGTCTTCCAATTCTACTTCTTTGGCGACGCTGACGCCGTCTTTCGTAATTTTCGGCGCGCCGAATTTCGAATCGATGACGACATTGCGTCCTTTTGGTCCGAGCGTGACTTTTACCGCTGCGGCTAACGTGCGTACGCCCTTGAGAATTTTTTGACGCGCATCTTCCTTGAATTTAATATTTTTAGGTGCCATAGTGTGTTCATCTCCTTAGGTTAGTTTTCAATTGTGGCAATGATGTCATCCGCCTTCAGAATCATGTACTCTACATCGTCAATCGTAACTTCCTGTCCTGAATATTTATCCATGAGAACAATGTCGCCTTCCTTGACGAGGATAGGAAGGATCTTCCCATCGTCGAGTACTTTTCCGGAACCAATCGCGATGACTTCCGCGGTTTCTTGTTTTTTCTTCGCCGAATCAGGAAGAATGATTCCTCCTTTTACAGTCTCCTTCGACTCGAGCCTCTTTACGAGAACCCGATTTCCCAAAGGTCTGAGCGTTGTTCTTTTTTCTGCTTGTTGGACCATAGGTTGGTTTCCTCCATTGGTTATGTTTTTTTTGGTGTTATTCAGTTTAGGAGTGTAGCAAAAAATGAGATTTCTCGCAAGTAGATTTAGCAGAAATGTAGCTGGATTGCTAACATTGGGGGGATTTGCTTCTGTTTTTGTCCCTAATCTATTGATTAGTAATGAGTTAAAAAATGTGGAGGTTTCAATGACGAAGGATCGGAATGCATTGGATTTGGAAGATCGGTGGAATGTAGAGGCTCTCTACGCTTCGCCGGAGGCGTGGAGGGAAGATTACGAAGCGCACAAAGGAAAAGAGGGGACGCTTCGATGGCCTGAAATCGCTTCTTTTAAGGGGATGCTGCAGGATCCTCGCGCGGCCGCTTCGCTGTTGAAGATTTACTTTGCTCTGGATCGCAAGCTGACGCAGCTTTACACTTATGCGCATTTACGGATGGACGAGGACCTGGGCCACGATCTTTTCAAAAAAGATTATGGCATGATCGTAGGGCTCCTGCATGATTTCTCGAAAGAATGCTCATGGATCCAACCTGCTTTGCTGTCCCTGAGTGAAAGAGATTTTGCGAACATTCTCTCTCATCCGGAGCTTGGCGGGTATCGATTTTTTCTCGAAAAAATCGCGCGGACGCGTCCCCATACTCTCTCTGCGGAGCTTGAGGAGCTTGCCGCGCTGGCCGGCAGAGCGCTCGACGCTCCTTCCCAGGCATTTGGAGCTTTGAACGACGCCGACCTTGTTTTTCCCGATGCGCTGGATTCCTTGGGAAAGCAGCATCCCTTGACCCACGGAACTTATCTTTCTTATCTACGTTCTCAGGATAGGATGTTGAGAGCAAGCGCCTTTAAAAATTTCCATGGGACTTTTGCATCCCACGCCAATGTGTTCTGCGAGCTCCTGCAAGGACAGGTGCAGGCGCATTTATATCATGCGCGCGCCCATAAGTTTCGCAGCTGTCTTGAATCGGCCCTTTTTCCTTACCACATCGATCCTTCCGTTTATAAGAATCTGATTCACACCGTGAGACAGTCTCTTCCCTTGATGCATCGCTATATCGCTTTACGCAAACAGCTCTTGGGGCTTTCCGAAATTCATATCTACGATTTGATGGTGCCCTTAGTGGAAGAATCTTTCCGCGCGGCTTCTTATGCGGAAGCAAGGCAATCCGTCATTGATTCGACAGCGCTTCTTGGCCAAAGCTATCAGAAGGAAGTACGAAAAGGATTGACAGAGGATCGATGGGTCGATGTTTATGAAACACCGCGCAAGCGTTCCGGAGCCTACTCGAGCGGCTGCTATGACAGCATGCCTTATATTTTGCTCAATTATCAGGGTACCTTGAACGACGTATTGACCTTGGCCCATGAAACCGGCCACAGCATGCACAGCTTCTTGAGCCGGCGCCGTCAAAGTTATGTCGATGCGCAGTATCCGATTTTTGTCGCGGAGGTCGCTTCTACTTTCAATGAACAGCTTCTGCTCAGGGAACTTAAATCAAAGCTGAAGTCAAAAAAAGAGTTAGCTACCTTGCTGAACTATCAAATTGAGGGGATTCGCTCGACGATTTTTCGACAGACGATGTTCGCTGAATTTGAACTGCAGCTGCATGAATGGGCGGAACAGGGAATTCCTTTGACGCCTGCATTGCTGAAAGAACATTATATGCAGCTGAATCGCGATTATTATGGGAGCGAGATCGTTCTCGATCCGGAACTTGCAATTGAATGGGCGCGAATTCCCCATTTTTATTACAATTTTTATGTGTACCAATATGCAACGGGGTTGAGCGCGGCTCTTTATTTATTTGAAAAAGCGCTTGTTTCGGCGGAGACGCGGGAGAAATATCTTGAGTTTCTCTCCTCGGGGGGAAGTTTGTATCCTCTGGATCTGCTTGCGAGGGCCGGCGTGGATATGAAGAGTCCCGTACCCGTGGAAGCTGCGATGAAGCGCTTTGCTCTGTTGCTGGAAGAATTGAAACTTGCTTTAGACGGCGGATTGCCATAATCTACACTCAAACAATCCGAGAAGTGGGCGTTTAGGCTAGCGCGAGAACTCCGGCGCAGTCTAAGTTCCAACTCTTCAAGTTGTTTCTTTTGGGATTAGATGTAGAAAAAACCCGGCTCTTAAGGGACGGGTTTGCGCGCCTTGGGATAAAGTCGGAAGGGGAACTTGTGGAAATAGATTGGATTACGATTGCGACGGCAGCCACCATGAACACTGCCATTGGATCCATTTGGTATTCGCGCCGATTCTTTCGTTCTTTCTTGCCGGAAACAGTTCCTTCCGCTCTCGATTCAAGCAACTTGAAAAGTTGCTTAGGCATGGATAGAACGCCGCTGTATTTTTGCAGTTCGCTTCTCCTTGCTTTCTTCTTTTCTTTTTTCTTTACTTGTCTTGAAATCGTCAACGTGACGGATGGAATGCTTCTCGGATTTTTGTTCTGGCTCGGTTTTGCTGCTACGGCAGATCTTTCTTTGGTTATTTGGAGACAACACTCATGGCGTGTATTTTTTCTCCATACGGGATGCCGTTTGCTTTCTTTTTTGGTCATAGGAGGGATTTTTGGCGCTTAAAGAAAAGATTGTGATCCTGACCTCTTCCGGAGGAGGCGGATTGCTGCAAGCCGCAAATGCAAAAGAACAGCAGATCAGGATGAAAAATCCTGAAGCAGCCATTGTGCGTTTGGATGTTTTAAAAGACTGGGCGGGGCGTAGATTCGGAGAATACTGTTTGCGGAAATGGAACCGTGCTCAGATGCAAGGGAATGTGCGCGCACTGCGGTTTTTGATTGCTTCGCAGGCGTATTTTGATGGCATAGGATGGATTTATTTTTTCTTTCGCGCGCTCCATCTTTTTTTGAAAGAAGAGGTCGATGTTGTGATCGATACGCAGCCGATCGCGACGGCTCCTGTGCTTAAAGCTTTGAGAATCTATAACTGGAAAAGCGGTAAAAAGGTTGTTTTGCGTAAAATCGTCGTCGATCTTCCCACGCCTGCGGCGACGCATTTTTTCCGCCCCATCCGCCGTCTTTCCGGGAAGGATCGCTCATTATTGCGCCTTGTTACAATCGCCCCCTTTTTGGAAGAAGGAGAGAGCGCGGAACAATTTTGGCAGAAACATTGCCGCCTTTCCGACCACGAGATTTGCTATGAAGATCTCTATGTACGGCAATCATTTTTAAAATATAAGCATCAACCGAGACAAAAAGATTGTTTTCCGATCCGGATTCGCTGCAAGAGCGAGGAGGAACGGGAGTGGATGGAAAAAAGCTTCCGTTCAGCCCATCTGTCCGTAACGCGGGAATCGAAGGCTCTTTCTTTTTCTATTCCTCCGGAGGCGTGGGTCATGACGGTTCTTCTGGGATCGCAACCTGCAAACGGAGCGACATTTTTTTATGTAAAAAATTTCATCGAGGCTGCGAAGAAGATTCCCTTGTTGCAGAAACGCTGTTTTCTTTTCGTGTTTTGTTCGGAATATCGATCCGACCAGCCCACTTTATTCCGCCAGGTCGTGGAATTGATGGAAAAGACGGAATCGTATCCTTCCCATGCGGCCGTGATCCCTTTTTCTTTTCAAGAAGACGATGTGATCGCCTCTCTATTTTATCGCAGCAACATGAGTTGTACTCGGTCGGGAGGGCAGACGGCGATGGAACTGATGTGTGTAAGCCGGGGGCAGATCTGCATCCATTCCGAGGCCTGTGAAGACGAAGAATCGGCCTTGCTGCAGGGAATTCCCGGTTGGGAAGCGGCGAATGCTTTATACTTGAAAAAATATTTCCGCGCGCAAATTGTAACGCCTCGGACATTTGTATCACATATGCATTAAGAAACGCACTAATCCTTCCCAATCCTGAGTTGCCACATAAGAGCGGATGGATGGTTCCGAGATGCCGATTTCTTGGGTGAAATGGGGCAAATATCCTTGCAGCTTCCCTTTTTCAGCTTCTCTCGAAAGTCCCGCCCCGATTCCCTCCATGAGGGAGTTTCTTTTGAAGTAATCTTCGAAGATGAGAATCATATTGGCCTTCATTTCCGGACTGCCAAGACAAATGGAAAGAAATTTTAGAGGGTGGACATGATTGATTTGCGCTCCTAAGTTCTTCAAATGCGTTTGACTTAAGAGAAGGGCAATTTTATTGTTTTCCGCAATCATTGTGATGAGCTCTATAATGGAAGCGCGGTCTTCGGCAGTGCATACGAGATCTTGATAAGCAATCTCGGCTCCGGGGTTCAAGGGCAGTTTAATGATGGCTGCAAGGCCAATGGAAGAATAAAAAAAGGAGGGAGGGGGAAGGTCATGCATTCGAAAATCTCTTGTTTTTTGTTCATTCAAGATCTTATAGATGTGTAAGTTTTTATTTCAATCGAGAACAGCCTATCCCGTTCCAAACTTTTTTGATCCCGAGGCGGGGTTTTTCAAAAAACGGTTTGGGAGGGGTTCGAAGCCCCTCCCAAACCAACACAATCCCAGGCCTTAAGGCCTTGAAGTCACCCACATTTTAAAAAATATTTAGTGTATAC
>CAZZLR010000048.1:0-7069 GCA_964655045.1 uncultured bacterium
GCCCCAGAGCTTCGCGGAAAAGTCAGTTTTGCCTTTGAAGGAAAATTGGAAAACGGCCGATTTTTCCCAAGGGAAAAGTTGAGGGAGAATCAACGATCCCTTAGAACGAATCGATCCCTTGTCATCGGCTTGCGCCGTAATACGAACAACGGCGCCGCTCATCTCCGGACTTTTGATCGTTGCCCGCACGGAGAATTTTCCCGCCCCATCCAATACGCCGCTCCCTTCGACGTCCGCATGAGGAAATAGGGGAAGCGCCAGATCGGAAAGATGAAACTGCTTGACGCGGATGGCTACCCCACGCCGAGGAATAGCAGAAAGAGCCTTTGTTTCGGAAAAAGGCTTTGCTCCGCTCGATTGCCAAGAAACGCCTTGCGCTTGTAATTCTGTGAATAGAAGCTCTTTTTTAAGCAGCGCCGCAAGGGCAAGACGCGTTTCTAAACGCTCTACGCGCAGAGAAAACGCGGCTGAAGAAGCTTCTAAATGATGCACGATCAAAGTATGGGGGAGATTTCCCTCGATCTTTCCGGTCTTGATCGTCCACCCCGCCTGCTGTAGCGACTCCGTCAGAAGACGGAGAGACAATCTTTTTCCCCAATCGCTTTGCAAAACTAAAAGCGCTGCGGAAATCAAAATGAGCAAAATCAAAAATACGGAACGCAATATTTTCATCAGAATGTCTGTCCTACGGATGCATAGATTTGATAACGATGGTCGACGCCGGAGCGTCGATTCAAAGGAAAGCCGGCGTCTAAGCGCAAAGGGCCGAAGAAAGTGAAATAGCGAAAACCGATCCCAACGGATTTATACCATGTGTCTGTAAAATTCGGCCATTGAGAAAAAGAAACCGTGCCAAAATCCGCAAAGGGGACGAGGCCGATCGTTTTTGTAACTCGCCATCGGATCTCCGCCGTCGTCAAAATCGCAGATCTGCCCCCATAAGGCTGTTTGCTCGCATTGAGGGGACTGACTGTCTTATAACGAAACCCGCGCAAATCGTTTTCAGAGGCTCCTAAAAATAGTTTGGGCATGGGAACATTTTTTTGCGTGGCGCCGGCGATCGAGCCGAACTGCGCGCGCAAAGCCAAAGTAAAGCGCCTATGGCCAAACGGAATATAAAAATTGCCCGTCAACCGCTGTTTCACAAAATGTTGATTGCTGAAAAAAAGCGATTGGTAAGGCGTTGCTGAATAAATCAAGGCCACGCCCTGGGTAGGATCAAGAGCGTCATCAATATTTTCATAACGGAAAAATAGGGGAACGCCCAGCAAAAGATATGTGCCCGAAACGGCCGATTTCGAGACATTGATATGTTCTAATTTCATTCCAGCGGAAAAAGAGGTTTCGGGATCGAGATTGCGATCGATGTATTGAGCGCCTCGGTAAATAAAAGAAAGATAAGGGTTGATATTTTCCCTCGAAAGCTCTCCAAAAGCGCGATAAGTCTGGCCAAACGTGAGAAAATCGTTTTTCTTATAAGCGAATTTTCCTGCAATAAAACGGCGGGAGACGTCTCCCTTTGCGCTTAAGACATCCCCCATGCCTCCGATGTTGCGATGGATCCAATTGAATGTGAATCCGGGACCGTCGACCGTTCCCCAAAACCCTCCAAGACTGACCCTCTGGTGTTTTGCTTCCGCAACGCGGATTTTCATGGGCATCTCTCCCAACGCATTGAGCGTCTCCTCATGAGAAATGTAGACGGAAGAAAACAGTTCTGACTTTAAGAGCCGCTCTTGCGTTTTTTCAATCAGAGAAGAGTCGTAGATCTCACCCTCTTTCCAACCGATTTTTTCTTTGACGAACAGAGGTTTTACGCTCTGCAGTCCAAAAAATGTCGAGGCGCCAAAAAGAGCTCTTTCTCCTTCGTCGATACAAGCGGCTGCCCGCACTTCCTTGGTCTTCATATCTACTTCGACACGTCTTTTTGTAATCGAGGCCAATGGGTAGCCGCATTCGGAAAGAAGAGTGAGGATGTTCAGTTCTCCATTCACAATCTCAAAAGAATGCGCCGGCTTACCTATCAGGAGACCGAGTCTTTTGGGAGAAAACGAGGGGCATTCGCGTATCTTAGCTAAAGCATCGCATTGGGAAGACTCGGAATAGACTTCATAAGAGGAAAGGGTGTATTGAGGCCCCGGAACAATGCGCATCAAAACTTGATATGACCCCGCGGGTTCCGGATGCAAAATCGGCTCAATCACAGCTTCATAATAAGAAAAAGCATGGAGCGTCTCGATCAGAGCCGGAAGATCGGAATGGATCCGATAACGCAGTCCATTGATTGATGCAGGGGGGTGGTCTTGCAAAGAGACAAGCTGCGAAGCATCGCGCAAAGAACGCAGCACAGCGGGATCATCGAGGCCGCTGAAAAAAACCTCATACGTGAGGGCATGGAGAATGGCCGGTGAAGAAAGAAAAGCAAGCCAAGCAAAACGCGCCATGAGATCGCACTGTATCGGAGCGCTCAGGTTGCGGTCAATTGAAAAACCTGTTTCAATAGATCCCATGCGAGTGAGGGAAAAATCTCAATCTATCTATGAACGAGCCTGTCTCAAGATCCCCGGAGGCGTCAACTCTCCTGTACGCTCCTTCAGAGAAGTGGACGTTTCTCCCCCCATGATTGTCAAAGAGGGGAAGGGAGCCTTGCTGCGCGATGTAGACGGCCGTACCTATATCGACTATTGTTTGGGCTGGGGTTCCATGATCTTAGGACATGCTCACCCGACGGTCGTGCAGGCGGCGACGGCACAAATGCAACAAGGGTCTTCGTTTGGCATTGCCACCGCTTTGGAGGTGGAGTTCGCGGAAATGATTGCTTCCCTTGTTCCCTCCATTGAAAAATTGCGTCTTGTCTCTTCAGGAACGGAAAGCGCTATGACTGCAATCCGCCTTGCGCGCGCGGCTACGGGACGCTCTAAACTCATTAAGTTTTCAGGCCATTACCACGGCCATGCGGATGCGCTTCTCGTTCAAGCAGGCTCCGGAGCTTCTTTACTCAATACGACAGCCACATCTAAAGGAATTCCTTCGAGCGTATCCGGAGATACTTTAGTCTTCCCATTCAATCAGCCCGCACCGCTGCTCGATTTCTTACGCAACGATCCAAGAGCCTTCGACGTGGCGGCGATCATCGTGGAACCCATTGCAGCGAATATGGGAGTTATCTTGCCGGAGCCTCTGTTTCTTTCTATGCTGCGCGAGGAAACCGCCCGCTTAGGAGCCTTATTGATTTTCGATGAAGTGATTACGGGATTTCGGGTAGGCGTGCAAGGAGCTTCTGGTTTGTATGGCATTGCGCCGGATCTAATCTGTTTGGGAAAAGTGATCGGCGGGGGCTTTCCTTTGGCTGCTATCGGAGGGAAAAAACAATTTCTCGATCTCTTGGCTCCCTTGGGAGAGGTGTATCAAGCGGGAACCCTCTCCGGAAACCCTGTTGCCGTAGCCGCGGGTCTTTCTACGCTGCGCGTTGTGGCAGATCCCTCGTTCTTTCCTGCTCTGCAAGAAAAAACCGACCGTCTCCTCAATCCCATT
Source organism: uncultured bacterium (assembly GCA_964655045.1). GTDB lineage: Bacteria > Chlamydiota > Chlamydiia > Chlamydiales > SM23-39 > CAIPFQ01. Next base: position 3,535 of record CAZZLR010000048.1, read on the forward strand.
CGCCAAGCAATGAAGGAAAAACGATGCGGCTGTGTGAATGCGCAAGGTTCTTTGTTTTCTATTTTTTTTGGCGTCGACGCGGTGCGCTCTCAAGGAGACTTGCGGTCTTTAAATAAAAAACGATTTCAAGAATTTTTTCGGTTTCTTTTTGAACATGGCATCTATCCTCCTCCTTCTCCGCAGGAAGCCTGGTTTTTGTCTAGCGCGCATACGTATGAGCACATTGATTTCACCGCAAATAAAATCGTAGAATTCATCCAGAATCTGGAAACTCCGTGTTCAAGGACGGGTCTTTTCACCCGAAATACTGCGGAAGCTCTCTAAGTTCGGGTAGCTTTTCTTCGACCCCTTTTTCGATGTGCCGAACGCTTGCCATGACTGTAGAATGATCCCGTCCAAAGATTTCTCCAATTTTTTGAAAGGAAAGCTTGAGTTTTTCGCGGCATAAGTACATGGCGATTTGCCGAGGAAAGGCCATGTCGCGCGTTTGCGATTTCCCTAAAATATCTGTAGAGCAGATGCCGTAGTGGGAGGCGACGGTTTTGATGATTTTTTCCGGCGTCGGCGCGGAAGCCGTTTCTTTTTGCAAGAGATCTTTTAAGAGAACTTCTGCCTCTTCTTGCCGGATCGGCGTCGCGGTTGCAGCACGCATCGCGAGAGTTTGAAGCGCATGAAGAGGCCGAGCAGGAAATTTTTCTAAGAGGAAGGTAAAAAGATCTTCTTGGACCGATAACTTCCACAATACCGCCTTTTGTCTGAGGATCGGCGCCCAATCGCCTTGCTTCAGCGGCTCCAAGATCCCCCATTCAAACCGGCTGATGAGGCGGGGCTCCACGTCCATGAGTAATCCGGGGAGGCATTGCGAGCTGAGAACAATCGGACACCCTCTTGTATGCAGCTCATTGAATGTGTGGAACAGCTCTTCTTGCGTGGAAAACTTTTTGGAAAAATCATGGACGTCGTCGATAAGCAGCGCGTCTGCAGAACGATATTGCGCACGCAAATGGCCGAGCGTCCCCTTGCGAATGGACTGAATCACATGTTCTGTGAAATTCCTCGCATGAATATAAAAAGGACGCAGGCCGGCTTTGCGCAAAAGGAATGCCGCCGCTGTCAATAAATGGGTTTTGCCCGTCCAAGATCCTCCATAAAAGAAAATCGGATTGAAATGATTTTTTACAATATTTTGCACAAGATCGATGGCCATCTTGTGGGAAGGATGGGTGGGAAGAAAGTTTTCCAAGGTCATATCGGGATCGAGGGAATCGGGGGCAATGGATGATTCCGGCGCGGAAGGGGGAGGAGTATTGGAAACGGGAGGAGCAGAGGGCGGCGTAGAGATGTGGACGCGCATGGGGCGTCCATTGTTATTGGCGAGTTTTTTCAGTTCCGGCCTTACGTGTTCTTCAAACCAGCTGATTTGGAAGGAATGTTCCGCTTCTAAATAAATATTCGCCGCGTCGAAGCGAAGTATTTTGAGCGGGCGCACCCATCGTTCCACAGTCTCTTTCCCAAGAGACTGTTGGAGATGCGCGAGGAATTGATCCCATATTAACATTTGCTTGGCGTTTTCCTCCCCATGATCCACCATTGCTGACCAATGCCTAGCAGAGTTGAGAACATAAAATAAAGATTCAACCCCGATGGAAAGTTGTAAAAAAGGACGATGAATACGATCGACATCAGATTGCCCATCGTTTTCTGTTGTCTTTGCGACTCGGTCAACTGCTTTGCGTCTTGAGGCGTTCCGGCGCTCAGGCGCTGCTGCAAGAACATTGTCGCACCCATTAAAATGGGGAGGAGGTGGAATTCATTGCCAATGAACCAAAGGGGCTGTCCCCAAGAGAACAAGACGTCGGGCGCTGCCAAGTCATCGATCCATCCGGGAATGAAGGGTGCGCCCCTCAGAGGAAAACTCGATTTGAGCAAATAAAACATTCCCATTAAAAAGGGCATCTGCAGCAGCACGGGGATGCATCCTGTGAAGGGATTGATCTTGGATTCTCTATAGAGGTTCATCACTTCCATCTGCGCTCGTTTCGGATCTTTTTTATGTTTCTCCTGCAAAGCTTTGACCTGCGGTGCGATTTTCTGCATATTAGCCGAAGAACGGATCGACCATGCGTTCAGAGGGTACATCATCGCCCTCAGGGCAATCGTTAAAAGGATGATTGAGGCAGCCCAAGAGTGGGTTACGGTATAGAAAAGCTGCATTAAAAAGAAAAGGAATTTTGAAAAAGGACGGGAGATAAAAGAAAACCACCCTTGGATGCTTTGCGCAGCCGCATAATCGGGATTGTAATTTTTCCGAGGCTCCGCATAGAGGGCGTCCAGGCTTTTTAAAAGAGCGTCGTCGAAAGGACCCGCAAAGATCCGATAGGAAAGAGTTTCTCCCTGGGATAGGGGAAGGTAGGTCGCGTATCCCGGATAATTTTCAGCCGGATATAAACGGTGAGCGCGATCGATTAAACTCAGGCGGGTGGGAAGAGCGTCTCCGCTGAAAGAGCGCGCTTTGTACCCATGAGCCGTTCCCGAAAGGGGGTCGAGGATCATGCCTAAGAACCCGTTGCAATTGCTGATCCAATGAGGAGAACTCGTTCCAAAAATCTCTGTTTTTTTAGGAAGATCAATGGTCTCCACTTCGCCGATCCCTCCTTGGATGGCTTGATAGCGTAAAAGAGGACTATAACCTCCTCCCACCAACTCGACATCGGGAACCCCCGAAGTCAGCCAAAGTCCTTGAGCGTCTCCTGAAATTTCAAGGTCGAGCTGGAGACAGTAAGGGCCGTTTTTTTCTTCCGGAAAGGAAAATGTTTTGGCAATGCGCCGATTGCCGGATGTCCCCTCGAATCGAATGAGGTTTTTTTCAAAACGAGTCACGCGGTATGTCGTATTGGCTATCCAAGGATCTTCTCCGACTAGGTTCAACGCATAGCACTCCGCAGGAAAAGAAAACTGTTTCGTCCCATCGGGAAGGAGGAGCGGTCTGCGCAGAAGAGGGTAATATCCCCCTAGAGATCCCTCTTGCTGTTGCGATGGGTCTGAAAAAGTATAAAAGGGGCGTAGGGGAAATTTCGCATTGCGAGGGGATTGTGCAAGAATTTCTCGATCGATGTCGATTTCACGCACAAGACTGTTTGGATGCGATGCACTTTTGAACGGCAGGTTGATCTCCGCGAGAGCTCCGCCTTTCGTGGAAAAGACCAGTTGCTGGTACTCATCTTCTAAAACATAAAATTCTTCTTGTGCGGAATCTTCTGCGGGGGGAGAGGAGATTGGGCTCGCTTTGGCCTCCAAGCGTTGCACAGGAGGTTCGGCAGCCGGATTGGGGGAGGAGGGCTGAAACCAGGCATGTACGCAAAAAAAAGCGGCGCTTGTGCAAAAAAGAAAAAGAAGAGAGCGTTTGTCCATGGAGATTCCTCAATTTGATTAAACTTCCAAACGATCGTAGCAGAGGAGGAGTTTCTTTGCTATACCCAAACAGGGCTGACGCATTAAAATTTTGATTGTGCTAAAATATATGGCCATTTGGAGG
>CAZZLR010000049.1:0-7030 GCA_964655045.1 uncultured bacterium
GTAGGAACAAAAAATTTTACTCAGGTCGCGCCGCAGGCGGGACCTGAATAGTTACACATAATCTATTCTTTTAATTCAACAAAAAATATATGTTTCTGTAAAAGGGGCGGAGTTGTTATCATAGCAGGCAAATGTATCCTTATATCAGCACTGCCTTTTCCGTGATCGTGATCATGGGCAATATTATCTCTGCAAAAATGTTCAAACTTCCTTTTTTTCAGGACTTTAGCATTCCAGCTGGGCTGGTTGCTTATCCGTTGACCTTTTTTCTAAGCAATGTGGTTACGGAATGGTATGGTTCTTCCTCGGCGAGGAAAATGGTTTATCAGGCCTTCGCGATGAGCGTGCTCGCTTTTTTATTGATCGAGATGGCTCTTTTTCTGCCGAGCCCCAGCCCTGAGAACGCCGCGGAGGTTGCTCACGTCCTGGGAGTCAATCGGACAGTGGTTCTGGGCTCTTTAACAGCCTATCTTTGCTCTCAAATGCTCGAAATCCGCGTTTATGGATGGATGAAGCGGGCAACGGGGGAAAGGCATCTTTGGTTGAGAAGCAATGGCTCGACTCTCATTGTTCAGTTATGCGATACAGTGATTGCGAATTTTATTTTTTTGAAACTCGGTCTTGGGATGAATCTCTCCCAAATGATGCCTATCATGGCTTTTTCTTATTTCTATAAAGGATTCTTTAGCGTGATGTGCACCCCTCTTTTTTATTGCATTGCATGGTATTTTAAAAAAGAGAGGGGCGTTTGCAGGACTCAGGCATCATTGAGCGCCTGATGCAATCTATAGGCCGCTCGAACGATCCGAGGCGTTACGATCCTATTTCCGCCAATGAATAAAAAACTCAGGGATATGGCAAAAACCGGGAGGAAGAGGGCGGGGGAACAGAGAACCGCGACGCCTAAGGCGCTTCCAAAAGCGAGTGCGAAATAAAAACAGTTCGCCACTATGCCTGCAGCCATCACAAGCATCAAGGGAAGAACGTGGGCGGCTATTTTCTTGACGCAACGAATGATTCGATCCCTGAGAGGCACTTCCCAATACTCCTTGAGATCTTCTGTTTGCGCTATGTCCGCTCTGCAGTAAGGGCAATTGGGCGTCGTAGATTCTATAACCTTGGTTCGTATCCACTCTCCCACACATTCTCGATGAAATGAATGGTGACAGATTAATTCTACTCCCTTGTTCTCTGTCGAGAATTCCTCAAAACAGATACAGCATGTTTCGGTATCAATGGGTTTTCTTTCAATGGGCACTATTGACATGATTCCCTCAAAATTTGCTCTTATTATAATATTTTCAAGAAATATTGTTAATTATTTGTTGCTTTGGGTATCAGTTTATAAGAATCGGCACGCTCTAGACGAGGTCGCTTGCGATTTCATCATAAAACAAAGTGCCTAGGGGGGTGAGCCGAACCCTTGCTGCGTCCCGTTCCAAAAATCCCTTTTCCACCCAGGGAGAGAGGGCCTTCCAGAACTCCGTGCTCAGCGAAGAAAACAGGGTCAAGGGAACTCCCTCCAAAAGACGCAGATACACCGCAAAACGTTCCCTCAAGCTCGCTTGCTCCGACAATCTTTCCCGTAAGGAGATCGGATCGCGATCTTCTTGCAGCATATTTGCATAGCGCTGCAAAGAGGGGATGTTCTGAAATCGCTCTCCCTCCCAAAAACTAAAGGCCGAGGGGCCGAATCCAAGGAAGGGGCGTCCTGTCCAATATCCTTGATTGTGAACCGCTTGGAACCCATCTTTAGCAAATGCGGAAATCTCATAGCGTCGCAAACCGGCTTGGCTGAGAACATCGAGAGCCATTTCTAGAAGGCGCAGACTTGCTTCTCCCTGAGGAATAGCCAAGTGATCTTTTTTTCTATAAAACGCGGTGTGCGGCTCAATCGTTAAGTTATAGAGAGAGAGGTGGACGATCGGCAGATCCTTGATTTGATGCAATGTATAATGCCAGCTTGCTTCTGTTTGATCAGGAAGATCGTACATGAGATCGATGGAAATATTTTGGAATCCCGCCTCATGCGCTTGAAAAATGGCCTCCTTGGCTTTTTTTGCTCGATGACCTCTCCCCAAAATCTCTAAGGAACGATCATCCAACGACTGAACGCCTAGGCTTAAACGGTTTATTCCTAACTTACGCAAGGCAAGGAAAAGCGCACGTGTGCACTCTTCGGGATTCGCCTCAAGGGTGATTTCGCAATTTTCTGCAAAGGAAAGTCCGCTCCCATAGATGTCTGCCAAAATGGCTTCAATTCCCTCCGGCGCAAAAAGAGTGGGAGTCCCTCCGCCGAAATAGAGAGAAGCGATGCGTTGGTTTTTTAACTTGGGGACTTGCCGCTTCCATTCCTGCGCCACGGCGCCCCGAAAGAGATGTTTGAGTCCCTCCTTGTCGGCAAGAACATAAAAGCTGCAGTAGGGACATTTCCTTCGGCAAAACGGAATGTGAAAATAAAGAGATGCGCTACCAGTTATCGACATCTGGATCTTCGAGAATGCCCCGCTTCCAGCGATTTCGGTCGGAAAATGGATCTTCTTCATCTTCCTCTTCAGTCGTTGGAGGCTCTTCGTCGCTTCCGCTCTCGGTGTCCTCCTCTACGGTAGTTTCCATATTAAAACTGTCGGTTTCCATATCGAGCCCCGCATCCGTCAGATTGTCCCCCGCATCCATATCAGGCAAGGTATTGGGCTCCGTATAGGCCTGGCGCGCCGCAGAACGTTTTGGCGTAACGTACTCTTCCGTTTCTCCGCTCTCTTTCATATAACGGAGCCTTTCCTTTTCTTCTTCCACCTTGATTTGGAGGGAACGGATCTCTTCTTTATGCTTGTCTATATCTTTCTTAGGAACAAGACCTAGGCTCATCCATTGTTCTAAGTCTTCGAGTTCCGTTTCCAACTTTTTGAGCCGTTCGCTTTTAATATTCATCGTTTTGCCTAAAAATTCCTATATTGAGGGATCTGCCTTGTGAAATATTTTCCTATCGCACACGACGATAAAAGTACAACATTTTCTTCCTTGTTCCTCTTATACCGCGACGGATTGCGTATTTTATACGAACTTATCATTTGAAGTAAAGGCTTTTTCTGCTATCTGAAGAAATATGCACCCCTTTCCCGACTACGCTCAGATTTCCAACCTTTCTCTTCTTGAGGAACTCTATGCCGCTTATATCAAAGATCCTGCGGGGATCGATCCTTCTTGGCGCCGGTTTTTCGAAGGGATGGATTTTGCTTTGCTTCCTTCAATGCGCATGCCCATGGCCTCAGGCGGCGCTTTGGGCGCATCAATCGAAAAACTCATAGATGCTTATCGGCGCCATGGTCATCTTTTGGCTTCTCTCAATCCGTTGTCTTCGGAAAAAAGGGATGTTCCTGAACTCGATCCCCGTCTTTATGGCCTCAGCGGCGGCTTGTATCCTTCGTTCGGTTTTTGTAAGGCCGAGATGGCGCCCCTGGAAGAAATCATTGCCTCCTTGCAATCTGTTTATTCTTCTCGGATAGGGTTTGAATACATGGATCTTGGCCGCGATCTGCAACAATGGATGCAAGGGCGGATCGAGCCTCAATGGAAAACTCCTTTTTCTCGAGAGGAGAAACTAGGGATTTTGGCTGATTTGGAACGAGCCGAATTTTTTGAAGAATTTCTGCACACCCACTATACGGGGCAGACGCGCTTTTCTTTGGAAGGGCTTGAAACGGCGATTCCTCTTTTTTCCGCAATTTTAGAGAAAGGGATGCAAGCCGGCGTAGAGGATGTTTGGATTGGTATGGCGCATCGCGGTCGGCTGAACGTGCTCGCTAACATCTTACGTAAACCTCTAGTTTCGTTATTTTCGGAATTTGAAGAGGACGCTTCTTCTTTCTTCGAAGGCAACGACGACGTGAAGTATCATATGGGCTGGGTAAGAGAATATTTTAGTCCCTCGGGAAAGAAGATGCGCATAGGTTTTCCCGCCAACCCTTCCCATCTCGAATCGATCGATCCCGTTCTTCTTGGACAAACCAGAGCGATTCAGGGGCAAACGAAAGGATTGGACAAAGTGCTCCCTATCTTGGTGCATGGAGACGCTGCCATCGCCGGCCAAGGAGTCGTCTATGAGTCGATGCAGCTCATGCGTCTTCCCGGGTATACTGTGGGAGGGGCGATTCATCTTGTTCTGAATAACCAGATCGGCTATACAACTTCTCCTTCCGAATCGAGATCTACCCGTTATTGTACCGATATCGCTAAGACATTTTCTATTCCCGTCTTCCATCTCAATGCAGAAGATCCCGAAAGCTGTGTGTTTGCCGCGCGGCTTGCCGTAGAGATCCGCCAAAAGTTTCAGACCGATGTGATTTTGGACCTCATTGGTTATCGAAAATATGGGCATAATGAGGGAGACGAGCCTTCTTATACGCAGCCTTTGCAATATCAAGTCATCCGCTCGAAATCTTCGATCCGAAAAACCTATGCCGCAACGCTCATCAAGGAGGGGATTGCGGACCAAGACGGCATCGACCGCCGGGAAAAAGAGGAAAAGCATATTTTACAGCAAGCGTGGGAAGAAAGACAATCCGCGCCAAAAGCGACGCCGCGCCCGGAAGCGCCTCCTTCTCTTTTTTCCGCGGAGGATACTGGCGTAGGATCTAAAATATTGGAAGAAGTTCTGAAAAAATTCTGCACTGTCCCTCAAGGATTTCATCCTCATCCCAAGCTAGGAAAATGGCTCGAAAAGCGTAAGGAGATGATTCTAGGAAAGGTTGATTGGCCAACGGGAGAAATGCTGGCATTCGGCTCTCTTCTTGCGCAGGGTATCGGAGTGCGTCTGGCAGGGCAGGACTCGCAGCGAGGAACGTTCAGCCAGCGCCACATTGTATGGGTTGACACGGTGCTTGGACAGACTTATTGCCCCATGCAGAGCGGCTTCGAGGCGGTCAATTCTCCTCTGACAGAATATGCAGGACTTGGATTCGAATACGGCTACAGCTGCTGCTCTCCTAAAATGCTGATTCTTTGGGAAGCGCAATATGGCGATTTTGATAATGGGGCGCAGATTATTATCGATCAATATATCGCATCGGCGCAGCAAAAGTGGAACATCTCGTCTTCTCTGGTTCTTCTTTTACCTCATGGCTACGAAGGCGCCGGCCCGGAACACAGCTCCGCTCGCTTGGAAAGATTTTTGCAGCTATGCGCAAAAAATAACATGAGCATTGTGAACGCAACCACGAGCGCGCAATATTTTCACCTTCTGCGGCGCCAGGCAATGCGCGTCGATAGAAGGCCGTTGATTGTATTTGCTCCCAAAGCTCTTTTGCGTGCCAAAGAGAGCGCAAGTTCTTGGGAAGAGTTGACTGAAGGTTGTTTTCACGAAATTCTTGCGGACCCCGTATTCCCCTCTGGATCATGCGGGAAGATCATCCTGTGTTCGGGAAAAATATATTACGATCTGGTTGCGGAAAGAGAAAAACGTCAAAGCCAAGTGCCGATTTTGCGTCTGGAGCAGCTGTATCCTTTGCATGAAAAAATGTTGCGCGACAAGATTGCTCAATATGAGCAGCTGCAAGAGATTCTTTGGGTGCAAGAAGAACCCGAGAATATGGGAGCCTGGAATTATTTGGCTCTTATATTGCAATCGATGACGCCGCCGGGAGCGCGTTTGCGCTGTGTAAGTCGTCCTGCGAATGCAACGCCTGCGACGGGATCGCATCGTAAACACAAAGAAGAACAAATATTGTTGATGGAAGAAGCGTATGAAAATAGACATTAAAATTCCTTCGATGGGGGAGTCTGTCGTCGAAGCTATCATTGGTTCTCTTTTGAAAGAGGAAGGAGCTCTCGTTAAGGTAGATGAAGAACTGCTTGAAATTGAGACGGATAAAGTCAATCAGGTGCTTTATGCTCCTTCTGCGGGGATTGTTCATTTTAGTGTAAAGAGCGGCGATACGGCGAAGATCGGCCAGACCGTGGGATATATTGATACGGAAGGGCAGGCAAAAGAGGCGTCGCTCTCCTCTGAAAAAAAGAAAGAGGAAAACCCTCCGGCTCCTCCGGAATATAAAAAGGCGGAACCGCTTTCTTTGGTTCGAGAAGAACAGCCCCTTCCGGCTGCGCAAGGGGGAGCGGTAGAAGAGGTTTTTGCGGAAGCGTCTTTGCAAACAAGCATGCCTCAGGTTCCGGATGGTGCGTATCCTGGTTCTTCAAATAAAGAAAAGCGCGTGAAGATGACGAAGCTACGTCGTACGATTGCCGAGAGGCTTGTCGCAGTCAAAAATCAAACGGCTCTTTTGACGACGTTCAACGAAATCGACTTGAGTTCAGTCATAGCGGTTCGGGAAAGGGAACAGGAAAATTTTGTCAAAAAGCACGGCGTGAAGCTCGGTTTTATGTCTTTTTTTATCAAAGCCTGCGTATCGGCTTTGCAGGAGTTCCCTCAAATTCATGCTCGGATCGATCAAGATGATCTTGTATTTCCCAATGTGTTTGATATAAGCGTCGCGGTGAGTACGGAGAAAGGATTAATGGTTCCCGTGATCCGAGGGGCTGACGCTCTTTCTTACGCGGAGATTGAAAAGCAATTGAAACATTTTGCAGAGAAAGCGCGCAACGGATCCATTTCGGTCGATGATATGCAGGGAGGGACGTTTACAATCACAAATGGCGGTGTTTTTGGCTCTCTTCTTTCTACGCCAATTTTAAATCCTCCTCAGAGTGGGATTTTAGGGATGCATAGCATTGTGCGGCGGCCGATTGCCGTGGGCGATCAAGTTGTCATCCGACCTATGATGTACGTCGCTTTAAGCTACGATCATCGTGTTGTCGACGGACGCGATTCGATCCTTTTTTTAGTATCCATCAAAAAAAACTTGGAAGACCCAACAAGGCTGCTTCTTGATCTATAAAAATCGACAGAACTTCATTTTTAATACCATGCCATTTACGATCGTCGATTTATCGACAGCTTTCACGCAGCTGGGATGTGAAATCCCACGCCGTAAGGCCTGGGATTGGGTTGGTTTGGGAGTGGCTGCGAACCTCTCCC
>CAZZLR010000050.1:0-6843 GCA_964655045.1 uncultured bacterium
AGGCGGGAAACCCCGCCCTTAAGGGCGGGGTTTTTCAAAAACGGGTTGGGAGGGGTTCGAAGCCCCTCCCAAACCAACACAATCCCAGGCCTTAAGGCCTGGGTTTTCACCCGTTTGCAGGGCGCAGCTGTTCGGGACGCCTTTGCACAGACCAAAGGGGAATAAGAAGGAAAAGGGCGGCGAGGCTGCAGCCTATCAGCGTTCCAATAAAAGCTCCCCATCCATAATGTTGACAGATCAAGCTCAAAGGATAGCCTGCGCAAGCCGCTCCCAGATAAGAAAACCAGCCAACGAACCCCGTAGCCGTTCCGGCTGATTTCTTATGTGACAGTTCCGCTGCATGCATGCCGATCATCATTTGAGGGCCGTAGATGAATAAGCCGATGAGAAAAAAAAGAGCGGTGCCGATCAGGGGTGTTTGAGAAGAAAAAAGAGAAAGTCCCCAAAGAGGAGCGACAATCAGCAGGCTGCACAACACGCTGACAGGCCCGCGCTTACCCTTAAATAAAAAGTCGGAAGCCCAGCCGGCGCAAAGATTGCCCGTAAAACCTCCCGCTTCGAAGGCGACAATACAGGAACTTGCGGCGATTTTCGAATATCCTTTGACTTGCGTAAGATACAAAAGACTCCAGTCGGTAACCCCTATCCGAACGGCATAAACAAAAAAGTAGGCGATCGCCAAAATCCAAATATAGCGATTTGTTAAAACATAGTGAAAGAGAAGTTCCTTTGCGCTCAGCTCGTTTTCTTCAGAACGTCTTTCGGCAGGATAGTCGTTTTTAAATTTTTCAATGGGGGGCAATCCAACGGATTGAGGCGTATCGCGCATCTGATAGAGAATAAAAAACGCAGCTCCGATGCAGAGCAGTCCCGGAACATACATCGCGGCGCGCCATCCATAGGAACTCGCGAGGACGGCGCCGAGGATGGCGATGCCCGAAGTGCCCAGGCTCTGCGACGTGTTGCAAACGCTCCACCATCGGCCCCGTTCTTTTTGGGAGTACCAGTGCATGAGCTGCCGGGCGCAAGGAGGCCAGCCCCATCCTTGGAAAAAGCTGTTGACGGCTGTAAAAGCGGCAAAGAAAAAAAGGCTGGAAGAGAAGCCGAACAAAATATTGGCCAGCCCTGAGCAAAAAAGGCCGAGAGCCATAAAATAACGGGGGTTCGACCGGTCTCCGATAACGCCCCCTGCAAATTTGCTCATTCCGTAAATGATGGAAAAAAGACTCCCTAAAAGCCCCATGTCCGTCATCGAATAGCCCGTTTCGACCATGATCGACGGGATCGCGAATGTCATGCTTTTGCGCGCGAAATAATAAAAGAGATATCCAATATACACGCCGGAAAAAATACGGAGGCGCCAATGCCGGTAGAGGCGGCGAATCTTTTCGGAATCGGTGATTTCGGGAATATGGGGCGCCGGCTGTAAAAAATCGAATAGGGACATGGAAAAACTTCCTGTTTTTTGGAAAAAACACTAGATTCCTCTTGGAATCTTGTCAAGAACTCTACTTTTTGATTCCTTGGAGGCTGGCAAGGAATTTTTTGTTGGAAAGCAAGGAGTAAACAGAGACCAGCCTTGCTACGAGGATCGCGATATAAAACTGTCCGATGATTCCCTCCATGACGCAGGCAGTTTGGGAGAAATCTCGGATACAGACAATATCTCCATATCCCACTGTGAGAAGCGTGACAAGGCTAAAATAGAGCATGAGGGAAAAGTAGTGATGCGGGTTGGCAAATACGTCAATAATCTTGTCGCCAATGGAAATAGAGCCCGGACGCAGCGCTTCGATAAAAAGATATAGGTAGGCGAAGATAAAAGCGATCAGGAAATAAGCAGACACAGCGCCCCTAAGAGACGCCAAAGTAACGCGCGCGCGCGTAATGACGTTGTAGAGAATCGAGCGTGCGCAAATTCCCATAAAGAGGACATTGGACAAGGCCAGCGCCGGAGTGATCCAATGCATAGAAGAAAATACACTGATCCATGTTAAGATCAGAGAGGGAATGGCTAGGATGGCAATCGTGATTCTTTCATTCTTCACGTGATGGACGTTGAAAATAGCCAGCAGGAGCACGGCTGTGAGGCAGATTTTCCAAATGCCGACATATACGCCTCCATGCTCATAAGGACGAAATGCAAAAAGAATCCAAAGAAATGTCAAAAGAAGATTGTAATGGCCTGTGAAAAATTGACGCATCCTATGATAAAATTTTTTCCAATGATCTCGCATATTCTGCGAGCTGTACCAAGATTCTGTTTTTTTTACAATTCTTATGATATACTCTTTTCAAAAGAACCCGAAAAGTCGGTGAACCCTCAATATGCACCCTCTAAAATAGCGGGATAAGTTCTAGGTTTAAAATACTATGGAAAATCTTCACTTGATGTGCGCCGCCGACCTTCATTTAGGCCGGTTTGTTGGATCGAAAGACTCGCTTCAAGCGCAGGATTGCGTGGTCTTGGCTTGGAAAAATCTCATTGACGCTTGCCTCGATCTCCACCCGAAGATCGATCTTCTTTTGCTTGCCGGAGATATTATGGATCAAGAGGGTCTGTTTCTCCCTATGCAGGGGATATTTCGCAGGGGGATTGAAACACTGATCGATCAGGGCATTCAGGTGATAGCGATTGCAGGGAATCACGACCCTTTGATTTTAAGGCAATTGGAACAAGCGGTGGCGCGCCCTGAATTTTGCGTCCTGGGCAAAGAGGGCAGGTGGGAGCGCAAGACGTTTTCTATCCGCGGCAGATCTCTTCATATCGACGCTCTTTCTTTTGTCAAAAACGTCATGGAGGAAAATCCTCTTTCTCATAGAACTTGGGATCCTGTGCCCCAAGGCGATGTGTTGATCGGCCTTTTGCACTGCGATGTGGACGCCTCGAAGAATTTGTATGCTCCCGTCCGCTCATCTGACTTCTCCGGACTGCCGCATTGCTGTTGGATTTTAGGACACATTCACATTCCGCAAGAGATTCGTCCTCAGCATCCCTGGGTGCAATATTGCGGCTCTTTGCAGGGGCTCGATCCGAGTGAAAGCGGAGCCAGGGGCGCATGGCGCCTATCCATCAGTCAGCAGGGGCAGGCGGTAAAACAATTCATTCCTCTTGCGCCTCTGCAGTGGCAGCGCGTTGTCCTGGATCTTTCCAATGCTTCGCTATGCGATTGGGAGCGCCAGGTCGTGCTCCAATTAGAAAAAGCTCTTGCAGATCAAGCTGTGATTTCCGAATCTCTGCGCGAGATCGCTGTCCGTCTTCGGCTCGAAGGGAGAACGGAAGCGTTTCAAGAAGTGCGCATAAACCTTGCTAAGATTCAAGCAATGCAAGGCGTGGTGCATAAAGACGGCTTTCTGGTTCCTTATTGGATTGAGTCTGTGGCGAATGCCACGCGCCCTGCAATCGACATCGCCGCCCTTTCCCAAGGGAGTGATTTTCTGGCCGCGTTGGCACGCAAAATAAAGCAAGTGGAAGACGAGCCCCTTTTGCCTCCAGAGATTTTTGCTATGTTGAGAGCAAAAATAGCCGCCGATCCCTTTTTGAAACGATGCGAACAGGGATGGCCTGGTATTGAAGAATGCCGCGAGTTATACTTGAGCGAGGGATATCGCCGGCTTGAAGATTTATTGGAACAGAAACGCTGATCCGCAGGATCAGTTTAATACCAAAAGAAACAAATAATGTCCTATTTGTTTCTTTTGGTATAAGTGGACACGCAATGTACCTTAAAAAATTATCGATTCGTTCGCTCCGCGGCTTGATCGGCGGTTTTGATCTTGGAGAGATCTCTCCCGGACTGAATGTGATCGCAGGTCCGAACGCATCGGGAAAAACATCTTTGTGCACAGTTGTGCGCAGGCTCTTATGGGATGAGAGCTGCGCGAAGGGGCGGGCGTTTGCATCGATTCATAGTGAATGGGCGGAAGCGCACAAAGCATTTACCATTGGGTTGGAACAGGGGATCCGCACGGTCAGCCAAGAGGGAAAAACCATTGTTGCGTCTTTGCCCGAAAGTTACTTGGCTTCTTGCTATACCATTACGATCGACGACTTATTCGCAGGCAACGATCTTTCTTTTGCCCAAAGGATTGCCGCGGAAATGGCCGGAGGGTTGAATATTGAGGCGGTGCGAGCCAGCATAGAAGAAGGCTCGAACAATGCCAAAAGCGCCCTAGGAAGATGGGAAGCGGCGCGGGGCGCTTGGAACAGCCATAAAAGGGAGCTGGAGGCTTTGTGCCAAGAGAAAGAAACAATGCCCTGGCTGGAGCAGAAAATCCAAGAAGCGAGAGAGGCGAAACGCAAGGGGGAGATGTTGCACAACATCCTTGCTGCACAATCGAAGCGCGAGGAAATAGCGCGCACTCGGCGTCTTTTAGAACAGTTTCCAGCCTCGTTCCGCAGCGCGCAGATTGCTTCTTCCGACTGGAGCTCCTATGAAAAACTGGAGCAGGATTTGTGCGCTGTGCGCCAAGACATTCAGGATTTAGAAGAAGAGATTGGCGGCAGCGGCTTTTTGGCGCAGCGGCCGCATGCGCCTTGGTCTGAAGGAGAATGGAATTTAGCGCTGAAACGGATCGAGCGCATGGAACAGCTGCAGCGGGACTTGGAGCAAAACAGATATGCTCTCCATGCTATGCAAGTCGAAGAACAGAGCCGTTTTTTAGGCATCGCTCGAGAAGAAGACATTGCACACATCCGAGTCGAGTTGTTAGACGGCTTGGCCAGCGCATGGGAACAAGTAGAAAGAGGGCAGCGCAGCGTTCAGGCGTTGCAAGCAGAGATGCGCCTTCATGAAGAAACAGAGTATTGCGACGAGAAGGCGGCAGAACAAATCTCTTTGACTTTATGCGCGATGATTGCCTGCGGCGATTTCCGTTGGCTGTACGATTGGGCGGTGATGGGTTCTGCCGTCATAGCTGGGGCGGGATTGTTTTGCGTGTTGGAAGCAAAGTTTTGTCTTTTGGCGTTGAGTCCCTTGCTCCCTTTAGCTGTTTTATGGATGCGCAAAGCGATGGATCGGCGCACATGGAAAGAAGCCAAGGAAGAGTATAGCGCCCTGAGCTCTGAGCCGCTGCATGCTGTAGAGGGAGCGGCGTTGCGCCGTGTGTTGAAGCATTCGGTACAACGATGGGGGCGGGCTTTGCAGCAGGCGGTGCAAAGGCAAAGAAAGAGCGATCTTGCACAACGTTTGAGCGAAGAGCAAAAGAGAGGGGATGAGGCGGCCGAAGCGCTTTTGAACAAGGCGAAAGCCGCGGGGATGCATACGCTCCCGGTACAAAGATTGGCGTTTTTCCAAAAAATCCACAGTTTGCATGAATCTTGGATTCAGCTGCAGCAGGCGAAAGAAGAAAAGCGCATCAAAAGCGAAGAACTGGCGTTGGAGTGGGAAGCTTGGAATGTGTTTGCCGCGCGATTTCAGGCCGGCGCCTGTTCTCATGTATATGAGTTGCGTACGATGCATCAAAAAATCAAGGACAATCAAGAAAGGGCGCTGCGGCTGCAAGAAAAAATCACAGAGCTGCATAAGAAAAAGCAGCGGGAGTCTGTGTGGCGAGCTGCTCAAGAACAGATTTTGGAACGAACAGGATGCCCAGGGGATCCGGAGCGTTTGCGCGCATGGGTGGAGCGTTTGCCCGCATATCAACAGACTGTTTGGAGCTTGAAGGCAAAAGAAGAGGAGTGGAAAGAGTGGGAGCGGCTTTTAGGGACGCAAGGGCTGCAGAGGATTGGAGAGAACAAAGAAGATTTAGAGCAGGAGGCGTCGCGCGAAAAGGAGAAGGGAGAGGCTCTAGAGGCTCTCGTGGAGCAAAAAGGGGGGATCGTATCGCGGCTGCAAGAATCGGAAAAAGCGTCGAAGGGGGAGGCTCTGTTATGCGATCAGGAAGAGGCGTTGAGGGCTGTTTGCGATGCGGCGCGCCTGTTCATTGCCAAGGAATGCGCCAGATTTCTCATCAACGAAGCGCAGAAAGATTTTGAGCGTACTGCGCAGCCCCCCGTTCTTGTACAGGCTATGGAGTGGTTCCAAATATTTACGAGAAATCAATTTACGTTGGAAGCGCC
Organism: uncultured bacterium; assembly: GCA_964655045.1. Taxonomy (GTDB): domain Bacteria; phylum Chlamydiota; class Chlamydiia; order Chlamydiales; family SM23-39; genus CAIPFQ01. The sequence continues at coordinate 6,062 of CAZZLR010000050.1, forward strand.
TTGGACGCAAACAGGCTCCTTAGTGTATGAAGTGATCGATACTGCGAGCGGAGAGAGAAAAACTCTCGATCAGCTTTCGCGCGGCACGCGCATGCAGCTTCTATTAGCCGTGCGTCTTTCCTTTGTTCTGTGTAACGAAAAACAAGGGATTATGCTGCCTATTTTTCTCGATGAGGTATTGGCCAACACAGATTCGGAACGTTTTCATGCAATCGGAGAGGTGATTGGCAGCCTGGTGCAGAGAGGCCGGCAGGTCTTTTATTTGACGTGCAGCCGCGAAGATCTTGTAAAATGGGATCAAATCCCTGTGCAGGCGCATCGGATTGATTTGGCGCACGCGCAGAGGCAGCACGCTTTCTTGAGGGCGCCGTGGAAGCCATTGCCAGAAGAAGCGGCGATTCCAAAGCCCTCCGGTCAGAATATGGAGGATTATATACAACAGCTCAAGCTGGCGCGGCTGAACATGGACGCGCCGATTGAACAAGTGCCGATTCATTATTTTGTGGATTGTCCGGAGACCCTGTATCAGTTGCTGCGCCGCGGCGTGGAAGTATACGGCGCTCTTAAACATTGCCCGCAAAAAATATTGGCGCAATGTATGGCTGCCGCCGTCCCCATGATGGAAAGGCGCGCGGCGTTATTGGAAACGTTTTTTCCTCTCAAGAACCAAGGACGCGGCAAAAAGCTCTCTTATCAGGCAATCAGGGAAGGGGGGCTTTCAGAAGCGTTTCACGAGTCGTTATGGGCGCTTGCGCAAGAGGTGGAATGCGATACGAAGAGAT
>CAZZLR010000051.1:0-6784 GCA_964655045.1 uncultured bacterium
AAGAAAACGGCCATCGTTTTTGTGCCTCTACCCCTAAATGGGCAAGAGAGCACAGCACAGATGAGGAGTCTAAACCACCGCTTAAGGCCGTCCCGATCGGAACATCGCTGCGCATACGAATCCTGCAAGAATCTAAAAACAAGCTGCGAAATCGCTCCACCCACTCGGTATCCGAATACGAAACATCTGGCACGTGATCTAGAGTATGCCACCACTTTTTCACTATGAAATGTGCCTCCCTTGAAAAAGTGGCCTGAGTCCCGGGAAGTATTTTTTTAATTCCTTTGAATATTGTTTCGGAAGTAGGTTCTAGACATAAAGGATGTTCTATCACATCTGCTACCTTTTGAAGATCAAAATCCAGATCATCAAAAGCCTTAATCTCCGAAGCGAATGAGAGTTTTTGATCTCTTAAACAAAAATAAAGCGGCTTAACGCCAAAACGATCACGAGATAAGAATAAAGTCTCACCTACAGTATCAAAAATTGCAAATGCCCACATTCCGTTCAGCTTAAGTTGACAAGCTTCTCCCCATTCTACATAAGCGGCTAAAAGAACCTCCGTATCCGATTGAGAAACAAAGCTATACCCTTTGCAGGCTAACTCTTCCTTGATCTCCAGAAAATTATAAATCTCGCCATTGTAAACAATCACATATCTTCCGTCTTGAGAAAACATAGGCTGCTTTCCTGCTTCAGTGACATCAAGAATTTTGAGCCGCTGATGTCCTAAGAATATCTGCTTCTTTTTATCAAAATAAGTGCCGCAGCCATCTGGCCCGCGATGTCTTAAAGAATGAATGAAGGACAAACAATCCTTAGAATCCAAGGGTTTATTAAAAGAAATGATACCGGCAATCCCGCACATGAGAGTCCTTTATGGTGTGTGTACATAACTGAGGTTCATATGCATAATTTCTTGGTAGTGCGTTTCCACCCATGCGCAAGCATCCAGCAACCCTTGTTTCAAAGAAATCTCCGGCTTCCAACACAGCTCTCGTCTTGCTTTTGAGGAATCAATCACATACGCCTTATCTTGCCCTAAACGCTCCGTAACAGATCGGGTAGCTTTTTCAAAAGGCGTCTTGAATAAATCACAAATCTCTTTCACAACCTCTTTGACTTTTACCCCTTCATCGGGAGAAAGGTGATAAATTTCGCCTATTTTGCCAGCTTCCATAGCCAACCATTCCCCCTTTGAGATATCGCGGATGTGAATATAAGATTTCACGGATTCCCCCCCTCCATGCAGCTCAATCATTCGATGGGACTTCACATAAATCATCGAGCGGGGAATGATTTTGAACAGTTGTTGACGGGCACCATAGACATTAGTCGAACGAATCATCACAAGAGGAAAAGAATAGTTTTTAAAATAAGTAAACAAAGATAAATCGCCAGCGGCTTTAGAAGCCGCATAGGGTGTCGTTGGATTTAAGGGGGCATCCTCTTTAACAACGCCCTCACATGTTCCATACACTTCTGGAGAAGAGATATGCAGATACTTTCTCAGATATTTTTTCCCTTTTAACATGTGAGCCAGTCGAGTGATTGCGACTGCATTCGTTAAAAACCAGTGATCAGGGTTTTCCCAAGAAGGCGCCACCTCGCTTTGCGCAGCAAAATTTACAATATAATCGGGACAAAAAGAATCGCATAATTGCTCCAAGTCATTCATCTGCGTATTGAGATCTATGCGATGAAAAGAAAACAAATCAGACCGCCTTTGCTTATAAGGCAAAAATAAGGCAGATTTTTCTTCAGAACGGCTTACGCCTATGACTTGATACATTTCTTTTTCTAATAAGAGATCGATGAAATCACTCCCCGAAAAGGAGTTGCTGCCCATCACTAATACTTTCTTCACTTTTCCCCCTAATTAAATAGAAAAACTATGAGATTCTTTCCTCGTCTGCAGATGCCATAAGCTGGCATACCGCTCGCAACTTTTCAAGAGACTCTCATGGGTTCCTCTTCCGATAATGATTCCCTTGTCAAGGACTAATATGAGATCGGCAGAGCGCACGGTGGCCAGCCTATGGGCAATGATCATCATGGTCTTCGTTCCTCTCATGGTCTCCAGTACGCTATGGATAGAGTGTTCGGACTGACTGTCTAAATTGCTTGTCGCTTCGTCGAGAAGCAACACTTCCGGATTTCTCAGCAGCGCCCTCGCAAGGGTGACACGCTGCTTTTCCCCCCCAGACAGACGCAAACCCCTCTCCCCGACAATCGTCTGATACCCTAAGGGCAACCCTTGAATAAAGCTGTCGATCTGCGCGATCTTCGCAACTTCCTCTATATCCGACAAAGATGCCGATTCCATTCCAAACCGAATATTTTTTTCCAGAGTTTCGTCAAATAAAAATGCATCTTGCGTGATCACGCCAAATTTTGCGAGCCACGACTCCAAAGAAAAATGACGAATGTTCGTTCCATTGCAAAAAATCGCACCGTCTACTGGCTGATAAAGCTGCAGTAAAAGATCGAGCAAAGAGGTTTTCCCCGCCCCCGAAAGCCCGACAATCCCTAAGACAGAGCCCTGCGGCACGGAGAAACTAATATCCTGTAATACGCCTCTTCCTTCTTCATAATGAAAAAACACTTTTCGGAATTCAATATTCCGAATCGGCTCTTTAATCCAAGCTTTCCCCTCGGAAAAAAAGCTCTTAGAATCGTTTTTCAAGAACGTATTGGTTCGAAAAATATAACCGGCATACAAACCTATCGTTCCAATAGCCGATGCGCCAATCTGCACTCGAGTGCTCAATCGATAAGTCACTGCCAAAAAAGTGATTAAGATAGAAAAAAAAGAAGGATCGTCGACTCCAATTAAGATCGCGGAAAATAACAAGATTGAGCTCACGACTAAAATATTAGTCACCTCGCTAATACAGGGGAAAAGATTGGAAATCGTATACATTTTCACAGAAAGACTCCGAATCAACCCAATTTTTTTCGTAATTCGAACCAACATCCTTTGCTGCCGAAAATATGCATGAATCATTTTTATTCCTTGGAGTACCTGCGATGTCTGCTGGTTGACGTCTGACAAACTCCCTGATAGGGATTGTGAATAACCAGAAATCTTTTTAAAAAGAAATTTATTAAACAAACCAAGGACAACAAATATCAAAAATGTAAAAATAGTTAATTTTGCATGAATAAAGAACATGAAAGGAATCATCACGAGAATGGTGAAAAAAGAAATGGCGACTCGATTTAAAGAATCCATTAACGGGTTAACGAAAGAAACTGGCGAGCGCGCCTGTTCCAAAAGGTCTCCTACCTGCATACGGCTGATATGGCCATAGCTCAATCGCAGAATTTGCTGATAGACTGCGATCTGAATATGAGACTGAATTGTACAGGCCAGGCGCGTTGAAAACACAGTACACACATAATAGAAAAGACTTCTGCCGAGCTGAAACAAAACAGAAAATACCATACTGCCAAAAAACATCCTTGAAACAGTGAGTTCCGGAAATATCAGTTGATATATCCATTTTTCTTGGTTTCTAATGCATCCCTCCGCTCCCGACATCGCCTCTGATAAAAAATAAAATGAAAATCCTTCTAAAGCTGCCGTCAATAAACCGCAAAAAGCTAAAATCATGAATACCCAAAGATGCGCATACTTTCCTCCTAAAATGAGCTTCACTAACCTGTTAGAAAGAAAACCGTGAATAGATTGGGTACTTTTCATATATAAAAGCGTCTTGTCATTTCAAAAGCCGTGTCAAAAATTTTAACAAAGCCGTCTTTTGTATGGCTTCTTGATTACCAACCATTTGCACACTCATCGCAGCTCCCAAAGATCCAAGAAATCCTACTAATTGCAAGGGCAAGCCCCGCGCAGCTCCCAAAGAAGAAAGAGAGAGATAGGCATCTCCTGCGCCGATCCTGTCAATGCTTTGGGACACAAGAGCAGGCAGAGAAATAAAGCCCTCTTCTTTGGAAAACGAGAGAGCTCCTCGCACTCCTTGCGTTACCGTCAGTTCCCGTGCCTGCATGATTTCTAAAACATCCATGCAAAGCCCCTCGATTTGGCTCGTTTTGTCGTGCATGGCCAGGCGCAGCTCAGGCTCATTCAATGAAATGTAATCTGCCCGCGCATAGTTGGTAATCATGTGATAGCCCCGATTGCCGCTATTGGTCTGCGTATTGACGGCAAGAAACGCCGAGGTTTCGCAGAGAGCTTGTACAATGGGAGCATTGGTAAATCCGTTGCCGAAATCCGCTACGAGAACCAAATCAAAGTCAGACGATTTTTCTCTAATAAAAGAAACAATGACTTCGGTCTGAAACCGATTAGGCCCCGACTCTTGGCCTGAATAGGTTTCAAACAGCTTTGAGAGCGTTTTTCCATCTTTGAGGACATAACGTTTTTTGACCAATGTAGTGGCGTTTTCGAGGAACGCAAACTCCTGCTGCACCTTAGCATCGAGCTTTTCTTGAATAAACGCCCGATGCTGACAATTTTTTCCCACGGCGCTGAGCAGCGTCACATGATCGGAAAATTGCGCCACATGGTTTGCGATAATCAGAGAACCGCCCAGAAATAAATCTCGGTCCAAACATTTTGCAACGTTATGGTTGCCTTTTCCCGTCTGTCCAAGAGGTTCCACATATTGATACTCATCAATAATCGCATCGCCTACGACAAGCACTTTCAATTGTTTGAACTGCTCGATTTTTTCCAAAATCTCATTGAGGGGAAAATCTTTTTTCAAAGATTCTACAAAACTCTTCGCCTCAGGCGTCATAGAATCAAAATACCGATTTAAAAGAACCGAAGAACTAAAGACAAGATCATCTGTGTAAACAATATGCCCGCCGTTTTCTTCCACGGCGCTTGCCTCCGCGCTGATTTTTCCTGTAACATCCTTCGAATGGTCGGCGTACTCGAGCCCCTTAGCATACAAATGGGGCTTTACTGTTTGAATCGCGGCAATGGCGTCAGGAGATTGATTCAACACCACATAATCAATATCTTGCAATGCCGCTAGGGATTCCAAGCGAAGCTCTTCAGGAAAGGCCGGCCGGCCGGGGCCTTTATTCACAAAACGGTCGGGAGTTAAGGTAACCACCAACACATCCCCTTGCGCTTTGGCCTCGCGAAAATGGCGCATGTGCCCGGGATGGAGCAGATCAAAGACGCCATGGCATTGGACAATCCGGGCGCCCTCGCTCCGTTTTTTTTCTAAAATAACCGCAATCTCTTCCAACGATTTAATTTTACCTTGCATGCATCCCTTTGAGTAAATTTGCATAATCAGAAGAATTTGGTTTCGGGTATAAGTCAATGACGGCGTGCAGAAGCGCAAAATGCGCCGTCTCCACAAGACCATAATCGGCTCGATCGATCCAAAAATTCAAAAATCCCATCCGGCGCAACGGATTGTCCTGCAGAAAACCGCTTAGAGTGATCACCGGAATGGAGCGCGCCCTGCATATCTCCACGGCATTGAGGATGTTTTTTGATTGTCCCGAGCTGCTGATGGCCACTAAAAGATCGTGCGCTTTTCCCAACCTTTCCAAGGGGTAGCTAAAAACATTTTCATATCCAATATCATTCGAAAGGCAGGTCATCAGATTGGAATCGAATAAAGTTTGCGAAGCAATTTTCAGCGCCTTCATCAGATCATTGCTGAAGTGGGAGGCAATCCCGGCGCTTCCTCCATTGCCGATCACATACACAATGCCCCCTTGAAAGGCGCTCTTCTGCAAGCTTATGTGAAAATGATGGAGCGCTTCCGACGCCGAGATTGGCGTTTCAAAGCTTGAGTATCGGCACTCTTGCAATGCCTGATGCAGCTGAGAAAATCTTTCTACAAACATAACTCTTTCACCGCGTTAAATAATGAAACCAGTTCTTCGTCGCTTCCCGAATGCTTTGCTCCTCCCAGAGAGGCGCATCCTTAAAATCTTCAATCCTTTCAACGATCCGACGCACACCCTCTTCAAAGGAAACTTTCGGCTTCCATCCCAACAGATTTTGAATTTTTGAAATATCGGCGAACGTGCAATCGGGCTCGCCCGGTCGCTTCGGGATATAAGTAATAGAACCGCCGAGGAGCGATACCAGGCGATTGACGCTATAGTGCCCCGAGCTGCCTACATTCATAAAAGTATTAGCAAGACTCGACTGAGCCGCTGCATAAAACGCATCCGCGACATCGGAAACATAGGTAAAATCGCGCGTCTGAGAGCCGTCGCCCACGACAGTCAATGGCTTGCCATGGAGTTTCTGCGCCAAAAAGACACCAAAGACGGCGCCATAGGTGCCCGTGGTGCGGGATCTAGGGCCGAACACATTGAAAAGCCGAAGAGACAATGCGGGCATTTTATACACCTGCGCCCAATGCAAGACGAGTTGCTCTCCTAAATATTTGGTTAAGGCATAAGGATATTGGGGGTTTGCAGGCGCGCTCTCGGGGGTCGGAAACTCTTTCGCAAGGCCATAACAGGAAGACGACGCCGCATAAATAAAGCGCTTTACACTCGCCTTCTTCGAGGCTTCGAGAACATTCAATGTGCCATCGACATTCGCTTCAAAATATTCGCGCGGACGTTCAATAGAAGGGACAATATCGGAAAGAGCGGCCAAATGAAAGACCCAGTCGATCCCTGAAAAATACGGCTCTATCGCTTGGAAATCTCGAATATCTTCCTGAAAAAATTGAAAGCGATCGCTTTTTTGCGCCTCCGCGAGATTTTTCATCCACCCTCCGGATAAATTATCCAAAACGATGACTTCATGGCCTTGCAACAACAAAAGATC
>CAZZLR010000052.1:0-6742 GCA_964655045.1 uncultured bacterium
AGGAGTGATCGGTTGATTCGCCAAAAGACCTAGTTCCCAAACAATTCTCTCAGGGCGCAGATCTTTCTCAAACATTGTTTTTGCCGTTGGCAAGAGTTCAAAATTGATTTCGACAAAGTTTTCGAAGTGCAAACCCAGTTGTCTAACAGCATAGGTTTTGCCAATTTGTCTCGCCCCTCTAAGTAAGAGGGGTTTACGTTTCCCTTCGATTCTCCAAGCTTCTAAGTGCCAATCGATTAACCGTTTCATGCTCAAAATATAAACCAGAATCGGCACATCTCATGCTGGAAATGGCCAATCAGCTTAAGCTCCCTGAACAGTTTGCAAAACTGGGTCTATCCAAAACAAAAAAAGCCATTGCTCTGGGCTCTATCATAGCAAGAGCTGTCAACCCAGGCAGTGAATGACCTCTTTCCATAAAAAAACCGAACGTTCGGACATTTCTGACAAAACGTTCGGTAATGTGCCCGGGACAGGACTCGAACCTGCACACCTGTTACAGTACAAGAACCTAAATCTTGTGTGTCTGCCAATTTCACCACCCGGGCTGAGAGGAATGTTAGATATAGGTAAAAGGATAGCGTGAAGCAATACTTAACGTCAAAGCTTCTCTTTTTCCGATAAAGAGGCTTCGTAGACCGGATGGGCGGAGAACCCCATTTCTCGAATCCCAAAAATTGCCTCGGCTACCGATTCCCATGGAGCTTTCTTATCAATATGCAGCAACACCTCCGTAAGGGCAGGGTCTTGAGCAATGGCGCCAACTTCGATCTGTCTTGCAAACTCAGCTTGAACGGCCTGCAGATTCGCCATGCAATGTTCTTGAAATTCCGTACGCCATGTATAGAGGCCATAAGAATCCACCCCTAGATGGATTTGTTCTTTTTCCCTTTTGTTCCGGAGCGAGCGTTCCTCTGTTTCCGGCTGGAGTTCGGCAAGCGTAATTTTCGTCTCATACAACGCTGCATGAGAAATAGCAAGCGTTGCGAAAAAAGAGAGCATGAGAAAAAGGAAGTCAATCATCGGAGCGAAATTAAAAGAATGAGCGCTGCGGATTTCTTCTTGAGAGATTAACTCCATGGCATATCCCCTAAGCCTTTGGAATCAAAGTGCCGAGCGCCACCGCTTCGTTTTCCACATAGCAAAGCGTTTGCACCATCTTATATTTCATAGTCACCGAAAAAATCATAGAGAAAATAGCTACGATCAGTCCGGCTACCGTAGTCCCTACCGCTACGCCCAACCCATCGAAAAGAGCATTGATGCTTTCTGCCGAACGATTGATGTCGTAAAAAGCGTAAAACATTCCAAGAACCGTCCCCAATAGTCCCAACATGGGAGCAACGACGGCGATTTCATTGAGCAGAGAAAGTCTTTGCCAAAGGGGGATTGAGATCCTCCTTCCTTCTGTTTTCATTGCATCCATCATCATCGGGGAACCCAGTTCCCGCGCCGCAAGCCCGGCTTGAATAATGCTCCCTAGCAAATTCGGCTGCTGCCGGCATAGATCCTCCGCGGATTCCCACTCTTTTTGTTCTAGAAGGAGGCGAAGCGCTGCTCTAAATTGTTCCGGAGCCGTTTGTTTGGAGCGAAGCGTGGCAAGAGTGTAGAGCCAAAGAGCCATCGCTGCGATCGACATGAAACCGAGAATAGTATAAATAAACGGAGCCGAAGAAAAAACTTTTTGTAATTCAATCATCCGGGGAGCGCTGGCTAAAAACATGGCAAAATCCTCCAAAGAATCAATGTAACAACTCGCCAAACATTGATGCAAGTGTTATAATGCCTTTCATGAAAAAAGCATCTGAATTAAAAATTCCTTTTTCTTGGGAAGAACGGCGTCCCGTTATTCTTGAAAAATTCCTTTATATCCCAAAGGTTTACCACCTTCACGAAGCATGGGACGCTGTGGCTTGGTCCGATCCTCGAATTTTCGGCAACGACCGTCCCATCGTTTTAGAATATTGCAGCGGCAACGGCCAATGGATTTGTGAAAAAGCAAAACTCTATCCGGAGATCAATTGGGTGGCTGTTGAAATGCGTTTCGACCGTTCCCGTAAAACGTGGCTGCGGCTTCACAGAGAAAATTTATCTAATCTCTTTATTGTCTGCGGAGAAGCGTCGGTGGCGACGCGCTATTACTTTCCTAAGGAAAGCGTATCAAAAATATTTGTGAATTTTCCCGACCCATGGCCTAAACCGCGCCACGCTAAGAACCGCCTGATTCAGGTTTCTTTTCTCAATGAGGTTTCTCTCGTAGCGCAAGAAGGCTGCGAGGCGACGTTTGTGACAGATGACGCTGCGTACGCGATGCAGATGGTTGCAGAACTTGCAAAAAGCCCGGTATGGGTTCGTTCAGAAAAAATTTGGGATCTCGATACCTACGGTTCTTCTTTTTTTGCTGAACTCTGGAAAAAAAAAGGGTATTCTATTCACTTCATGGATTATATATGCCGCAAAAATGGGACAAAAATGTGAACAACGGGGTAGATTTGTGATGCAATATTCTTCTTGTTTCCGGGTGCGTCTTCCCTGCCGTTGGACGGATGATCTCTTGGGGGATGCCGTCCTTGGCGCGATTCCCCCGGATGTTTCTCTTCTTTGGGAGTTGGATCTTGGTCTCGACGCTCCCTACTTTCCGTTAGACGACTCCATGCGCTTCCACGCCTTGCAACTTGCTTTGCGTCAATTTACCCATGAGATCTGGCCTTTTTATGGGCAAAGGTCGAAAGGGGTGGTTCTGTACAGAGGAACCGCCGACTTTTCTCTCTTTTTTTCTTGGAGCCGAACGCAGGAGGAAAACTGGACTGTCTGGGTACAAAAAGCGCCCCCCGCCCCCGCATCGCATCGCAAAAAACTGTTCTGCGCCGATGCCTTTGCTTACTATTTTCAAATGCTTTCCCATGCACTGCCCGATGAAGCTCCTTTATTGCTTCATTTTGAGACGTGCGGATGCGCCGGGATTGCGGAAGCCTTTCAATTGACGGCGAAAGAACGTTTTGAACATTTTTCATTGATCTTGACTCCTCCCAGAGAAGAAAAAGCCCCTTCGGCTGTTTGTTTCCCCCTCCAAGAGCGATGCAGCGATCTCGTACTGCAAAAACTCAACACCCTTTTTTCTCAAATAAAGAAACCGTTTCGTATTATTGAAGAACTTTTTTTAACAGAATCTTGGGAAGAGGTCGATACAATTTATGTTCTTTCAGATACTGTAACGATACAGGGGATGAGGAAGCTCATGGGGTTCTGCTCTGCCGGAGGACTTGTTGTCGTAGAAGGGGAGCCTCTTGGCTTATCTAATGAGATTTCTTGGAAAGAAATCGGGGCAGAGGGATTCGAACCCCCGGCCTACTGGTCCCAAACCAGTCGCGCTAGCCAAGCTGCGCTATGCCCCGATGACTAAGGTGCACTTAGCGTACCTGATCAGAGAATTATTTGCCAACTATTGAGGAAAAAAATGTGGTTTCAAAGCAAATCCTATCAAAAACTGCTCACGGCAAAAGCGGTTGACCTCTCGGAGGCGCTCACTCCCGAAAGACTCCAAACAATGACGCTGAGAGGGGTAGGATTCGAATTATTTTATGGGACGGAAAGGGTTTCTGAGGAAATATTAGAACACCTCTACGCCCTCGCCGAAGAAAGGGGAGCCTTAGAGAAAATGAGGGCGATGCAGTCGGGTGAAAAAATCAATCGCATTGAAGGGTTTGCCAGCGAAGAGCGCGCCGTCCTCCACACAGCTATGCGCGATCAATTTTCGCGCCCTCAAACGGCTCCGGAAGCGCGGGACGCTGCCGCAAAGGCGGCAGAAGAGCTTCGTAAGCTGCAACGTTTTTTAGATTCGGCGGGAGATCGTTTTACCGACTTCGTTCAAATTGGTATTGGCGGCTCCGACTTAGGTCCCAAAGCTTTAGCCTTGGCCCTCAGTCCATTTCGAAAAAAAACACATAACGTTCACTTTATTTCCAATGTAGATCCCGATGACGCGGCGCGCGTTTTAGAGGGACTTGATTTAACAAAAACAGCTTTCGTCATTGTTTCGAAATCAGGGACGACTTTGGAAACCCTCACAAATGAAGCCTTGGTAAGGGAGCGTCTTACGCAAGCAGGTTTGAACCCCAAGGAACACTGTATTGCCGTTACGGGAGAAAAGAGCCCTATGGACGACCCATCCCGCTACCTGGCCTCTTTTTTCATTTGGGATTTTGTCGGGGGACGTTATTCAGCGACTTCCATGGTGGGCGCGGTCTCTCTAGCTTTTTACATAGGATTTACACAATTTTTAGAAATCCTACGAGGCGCGCATGAAATGGACGTTCACGCGCAAACAGCCCCTATTGCCTCCAATCTCCCTTTAGTGTCCGCTCTTCTCGGTATATGGAATCGCAACTTCCTACACCTGCCCACTGTCGCCATCATCCCTTATTCTCAAGCGCTTTCCCGATTTCCTGCCCACTTGCAGCAGCTCGACATGGAGTCCAATGGAAAACGGATTGATAAGCAGGGCGCAGCCCTCCCTTTTTCTTCGGGGCCGATCATATGGGGAGAGCCGGGGACGAATGGACAGCATTCTTTTTATCAATTGATTCATCAAGGGACAGATGTTGTTCCTCTAGAATTCATCGGCTTTAAGAAAAATCAATGCGGAAAAGATCTCTTAGTCCACGAGACGACATCGCAGGAAAAATTGCTCGCCAACCTATTCGCTCAATCGATTGCTTTAGCGATCGGACAAAAAAGCGAAAATCCGAATCAACAATTTCTAGGAAACCGCCCGAATCGCATTTTGCTAGCGGATCGATTGGATCCTTTTACCCTGGGAGCTCTCCTTTCTTACTATGAACATAAAGTGGCATTTCAAGGATTTATCTGGGACATTAATTCCTTTGATCAAGAGGGCGTCCAGCTTGGCAAGAGACTGGCAAACAAAATTTTAAAACGAATCGCTTCTCAAAGAACAGGAAAAAAAGAGGAGCCTTTTCCCCTTGCCGATTTTTTTATTTACAAAATAATCCAATAAGGTCTAATTGTGAATTATACCGAAAAAGGTTCGGTATAGAGGGTGTATATTGCATGATGGATCAATTGTTGCAAATACCTCCTGATTCCATTTGTGGAAAATAACGTTTATTTTCACCGAGCGGATGTATCGGGAGTGGGAGTTTATCCCTCTTTGATGCAGAAGCATTGGCGGAAATCGAAGTGGGCTGAAAAACGGGAAGACCTAGCCCTTAAGGGCGGGGTTTCCCGCCTCGGGATGAACGTTACTTCCCATACATGGGATTTAAGAGATTCGTAACACAGGAAAGGATAGGTTTTTTATGAAAAATGCACAAGTTCTGCAAACAATTGCCATGATTATTTTGTTAATCGGTGGAATTAACTGGGGACTCATTGGGTTATTTCAGTGGAATTTTATTGCATCCGTTTTTGGATACACTTCTGTTTTAACACGCACTATTTATTCCCTAGCTGGTATTGCAGCGATCTACAGGATCGCTGTTTGGTCAAAAACCGCGAAATAACCCGTTTTCGGTACCCCGAGGCGGGAGATCCAGCCCCTAAGGGCTGGGTCTTCACGCATCCGCCATGGGAGCTTTCACGCCGGCCTAAACGCCAACTTTTCGGGTTGTTTGGGTGTATCCTTGACGGAGTTCTGCGCTATAAACCAGCCAAGCGCCCATCGATACGATTGCAGTAGCCCCGAAAATAGTGGGGGAAAGAGGCTCTCCAAGCAAGAGCCAACTGCTTAGAGAAGCGAAGATGGGACTTAAAAGACCTAAAAAGGAGATGAAGGTGGCGGTGAACCGTTTCAACATTGCTCCATAGAGATTATAGCATAAAATATTTGAAATAAAGGTCATGCATAGGATGCCCTGTATGAATGCGCTTTGCCCGCCGGGGATGATGGGAACGGGGCTCCAAGATTCGGTAAACAGCGAATGAGAAAGGGCCATCAAGCCTCCGATCAACATACTCCCCCCGTTGGCCATCAAGGGGGAGATTCCCTGATCCCCCTTCAACACGATGCGAAGGAGAATCCACCCATATACGGTGCAGGCGGAAGCGCAGATCATCGCAATTTCCGGCCAGGAAAGGAAAGAAAAGCTTGAGAGAAGTTCATCCGCCCCTTTTTGGGCAAGCAAAATGGGGAGGATGCCGCTGAAGCCGACCAGAAGACCCAGCCATTTTCTTGGGTTCATCGTTTCTTTGAAATGCAGATAAGAGAAAAACGCGGTAAAAAAAGGACCCAGGCTATAAATAAAACAAGTTTTTGCAGCCGTGAGCCTTTGCAGGCTCCAACATTCAAGGGCATTTGTCAAATAGATTTGAAACAGCCCCAATAAACAAATCACTAAAAATTGTCTTTGATTCAGCCGAAACGCCTTTCGATCGCAAAGAGCAAGGTAGCCTAAGAGCAAAACCCCTGCCAAAAGCATCCGTACAGCAGTGAGAAAAAGGGGGGAGGAGACCTCGAGCGCGCTCTTGCAGAGCGGAAAAACGCTCGACCAGACGGCAAACATAACGATGATCGTCAAAATACCCATACTCTTTGGCAATGATATCACTGAGAGAGCCCGCGGTCAATCACAAAGATGCGCCGACCCCGGTCAGTTCTTGAATGCAAAGAACCGTTTCATGTATGCTCTTGAGCCGTCCCCTCCTCCGGGAGGGGAGAGGGAAGTCCTTGTCAACTACCCCTCCCTAAAGGGAGGGGCTTGAGGGGAGACCCTTAAGCCTGGCG
>CAZZLR010000053.1:0-6688 GCA_964655045.1 uncultured bacterium
GGTTGGATGTTCTAATACCCAAAGAAACAAATAATGTCATATTTGTTTCTTTGGGTATTATTTGTTGGTTTGGGTATGATCTCCTGGAGGAGGAGGCTTCTTCTCTATCCGCGCTAAAATCTTAGCTCGGAGATAAATTTTAAGCAGCCCTCCCAAGACAATCAAAAAGGAGCCGGTAAGCGCCAGCGCATCGGGGACGCGGCGAAAAAACACCCAATCCCAAAATCCTGCAAGCAACACTGCAAAATAGAGATAGGGAGAGAGCTTGGACGGCTTATCATAGCGGTATGAAATCGCTCGAAATATTTGATTGAAAATGGAACTGAGGCTCAAGGCGGTAAGCAGCCAAATATCCCACCCAAGGGAATGGCTGGAGGCCGCCGTGCCGGAAGGGAAAAAACAAAAGGGGATAAAACTAAACGCGGAACAAAGAAGGAACAGATGAAAAATGCCAAGTTGCGGCCCCTCTTCTTTTTTGCTCTGCATCCCGAACACGACCTGCGAAGCTCCCTGGCTGATCCCGGAAAGCAAGCCGATTAAACTCATCAGAGAAAAAATTCCTGCATCCGGCTGTAAAATCAATAAAGCGCCTAAAAAAGAGATCCCCGAAGAGATCCAAGTGGATAAACCCACTTTATTGCGTAGGATCGCCCAGTCGATGACAGCAATAAATACAGGGCCGGTATTGAGCAGGGCAGCGGCATTCAACAAAGAATTTTTGCCCAGATAGAAAAAGAAGCAATATTGCGACAGCAGGACGAAAAAAGCGCGCATGATCTGCATCTTTGCATGGCGCCATCGAAATATATCCCGCCAAGGTTCTGTAAAGCAAACTCCAATAAAAAGGAAAATCGCCGAAAAAAAATAACGAAAAAAAATGAGCGAAACAACGCTGAACCGCGCTACGCCGTATTTCGCGCACAGACCCACCAAGGACAATCCCGCTGCAGAAAGAAGCGTATAGCCGGCTCCTTTATAAAAGCGCGCGTGGACGGCGTCCATGTTCTTCTCTTAAAAGAGTTTTGAAAAAGCCAATCGTCTCAAGAAGTCCTTCTTCCAAAGGAACGCGAGGCTTCCACCCCAATTGATCTAAGGCCTGCTGAATATTGGGGCGTCTCTGTCTTGGATCATCGGCAGGCAAGGGACGATAAACGATCGGCGCCGTTGAGCCCGTCATTTCTAGAATGCGCCGCGCGAGATCATCGACGCGCATCTCGCAAGGATTACCCAGATTGATGGGACCCATGACGCTTTGAGGCCCGTCCATCAAGAGGATCAAGCCTTCGACCAAGTCAGATACATAACAAAAAGAGCGAGTCTGACTGCCATCGCCGTAAATCGTCAGTGGAGATTTCCGTAAAGCTTGAACAATAAAAGTAGAAACCACTCGCCCATCATCGGGATGCATGCGGGGGCCATATGTATTAAAAATGCGGGCGATCCGAATAGGAAGGCCATAAGAGCGATGAAAATCAAAAAACAGAGTCTCGGCGCACCGCTTCCCTTCATCATAACAAGAACGGACGCCGATCGGATTGACATGCCCCCAATATTTTTCCGTCTGAGGATGTTCTTGCGGATCGCCATATACTTCGCTCGTCGAAGCTTGTAGAATTTTCGCGCCGCAGCGTCTTGCAATCTGCAGCAAGTGGAGCGAGCCGAGAACGCTGGTTTTTAAAGTCTGCACCGGATCTCTTTGATAATGGGGCGGCGATGCGGGGCACGCCAAGTTATAGATTTCCTCCACTCTTACATCCAAGGGCAGACAAATGTCATGGCGCAAAAGTTCAAACCGCCCCTGATTTCTCAAAAAAGGCACCACATTGCATTCCCTTCCCGTCGTAAAATTATCAAGACAGATCACATGATCGCCTCGAGCCAGTAATTTTTCACAAAGGTGGGAACCTAAAAACCCTGCGCCCCCCGCGACCAAGATACGCTTCACCAATCCTCCTCTACCGTCAAAAACGCCGCTTTCGGCTCTTCTGTTCCATTGCACGCCCATCTCATCCATTGTCTGAGATGCTCTGTCGGTTCTCCCGAAACGCTCACCAGGGCAAAATCAGAATCATCCAAAGAGGCTGCTGCCTCTGTAGAATCTAAGGAGCCCCGCGACCACAGCAAAATCATATCGTATTCTTTTTTCCATCGTTCAACAAGCTCTTTGAACCATTGCGAACGTAAAAGCTCCACTCCGCAAGGAGTAAATCCTCCGGATGGAATCTCATCGCAGTATTCTCTTCTCCGAGGGAGCACATTCGGCATCCCTCCTTGCCACCCTTGCACAAGACCCGGAATTTCTTTTTCATCGCATCGAATCGGAAAATCGCAGCGGATAAGAACAATCCGCTTCCCCAAGCGTCCCAGATAATCTCCCAACGCATAGGAATAGTCGGGACCTTTTCCTCCGGCTAGCAAAATCACTTGCCGTGAGGAATCTTTTTGAAGGCACGCGTCGATTTTCCGAAATATTTCCCGATGGAGACCTCCCGGCCAGCATGAAGCCCTTTCGTCGCAACCGGACGAGATAGAGCCTAGTACGGGATAACGCATCGCCTGAAGCTTTTCAAAGGTAGAGGGGAATCCTTCCATCAGCGTCTTTAGAAACCGGCGCAGAAAAGAGGCCAGCCCAAAAGAAAGGCCGCCCAGCGCCGCGGAAAGAGTCAGCCGGGGGGAAATGGGAACAACGGGAGGAAGGGCCCGATCCAAAGGTTTAGAAGCAATATGATGCAGATGACTTTCGATGGTCTTGGCTTCCACGAGATCCGTGACCCCTCCCATCATTTTCAGCCCCATTTCCGTACGCAGCGCAATCTCTTTTTCCTGACGCCATCTTTCGGGCACATCGGCAAAAGAAGCTTTGACCTCTTCCAACTTCTTTTCCAATACGCGATTTTCCAGGGATAGGAATTCTTTGCGCTGCCGAATCAACGCATCCCATTGTTCTTGCAGAACAGCTAAATTACCATGAATGGCGCTGAGTCTATATTTTTGCAAAGAAAATAGATTTTCTTGAATCAGGTCTATTTTTTGTTGCTCTATTTTGGATAACTGTCCTAGGTGATCGGACAGCCTTGTCTTTTGCAAAGCCATTTCTTCTTGCCATATTTTTTTCTCTTTTTCGCTCGTATGCCGCGCGTCTTTGAGCTTCATCGCTATTGAACTTGTCTGCTGAATCAGAAGACTGCTGAAAGGATCGCTCAATAAAGCGCTCAGAGCGCTCATCTCAAACTCCTCCTTCCTAATTTCTTCGCACGCACGGGAAAATTTCCCTATTTGAACATGCGATTCATCGAGGTATTGGTTATATTTAATAAAGAGCTGATGAATGTTCTGCCCATCGGCTCCTTGAAACGCCGGATTCTCCGTCTGATTGCAAAAAGTCGATTGTTCTGCGATTTTTTCCTTTAAAGAAAGGAGGCGCTCATATTTTTCCAAATAGCCGGCAAAGGCTTCTTGCGATCCTAAAGAATTCTTAAGAGAAGAAGCCCACCGCCCCAGCGTCTGCTCGGGGTCGAACAAAGAATCCTTAGTCTGCGACACAAGGGTATGCTTTTCTTGCACCTCCTTCAGTTTTTCTCTCTGGGTCAAGTATCCCTTTTCGGGACGAAAATCTTTTTCCCGTTCCGTCAGACTGATCTCGAGCAAATCGCGCTCTTGCCGCAGCGCGAGGATCTCTCGGGAAATCCTCTCCGCTTGATCCGGGAGGGGCGCTCCCCCTATATATTCCCCTTTCTTATGTTCTAGGCAATCTAAATAGTACAGTTCTAGGCTATTGCCTCGGATTTTCTCAATCAGCTTATGGCATAAAGCGGTCGACTGTCCTATTTTTTGCTCTAAATTCAAGCACCCAAGGTCGGAAAGATTCTTTTGCAAAGAAAGGGTGTATTCATCGAATAGACCTGAGAGCGATGCATAAATATCTTGTCTCTTGTGCTGCAAATAACCAAGATGCTCTTGATTCAATGTATCGTATTCTTTTCTAAGATAATTTTGATATTCTTCCATCATCGCATTGAGGCTCTCCGCTCCCCGACGCCGGTCGCGCGCGCTCAGGGAAATCTCATAGACAGAAGGGCTTTCTTTCGAGGGAGAAACCTTCATTTGGGAACGAAGGCGTTCTGTAGCGCATTGCCAAGGCTCCAGCGTAAAAACGTAGCGTTTTCCCATGCGGAGGTCTTGCGGCGCTTGAACAAGAGTCAAGGCGCCTTCGGGAAAAAGAAGAGGGGTTCCCAATGATCCTTGCACAGAATGGGAGCTCCCTTGAGAAAGGGAAAACTGCTGCGGCGTATGAAAGACGAGCGTGCAGTGCAAAGGATGTTCCCCTTCATAGCGGATATTTTGAAAAACAAATGGGTCCGGATCTGGCAAACCAAGACCTATCTCCACGCATAGATTCTCTTTCATTCTTTGTATCAGACGAGATACCCTGCTTCCCTGACGGACCATCGCCTGAAGTCCTAATCGCTCCGCGACGGGGCGGAGGACTGCGTCAGAGCGCAAGATGACCGGAATCCCGGACGTCTGAGGCGAGGAGGAATTGGATAACAGAGAGAGAAGAGCCGGCTCTCCGCTATTTTTAGGAGAGCCTCCCTCTTTAAAGCTTGCCATCGCCCTATATTTCGGAACAAAAAGAATAGAATTGATTCCAAGACACAAACAGGCGCCCAGGAGCGCAGTACGGATGATGTTTCTTTTTTGTCTCCGCAATAAATCGCCCACATCCCTGAGAGTAAAGATTTGCACTGCGGAATTGGGTTCCCAAGATGTTGTCATGGGAGCCACAGTTGCAGTTGTTTATTGATCACATCAAATCCACCAAAAAGAGGGAGGAGCTGAGAGATGAATCGATTCCATTCCGTAATCGGCTTTGCGGCTACATAGATGATGTCTCCCGGCATTAAGAGCAAGCTATCATTGGGCAGGTGGATCACGTGTTCCCAGCTTAGCGTATAAATTTTCGGCCTTGCGATATTGCCTCGGATAATTTGGATGTATGATTTATCACCCGTATAGGGAATCCCTCCCGATTCAGCCAATGCTTGTCTCAGAGGCATCATCCCCATGGGTAAATTCAAGGTACGCTCTCTTCCCACTTCCCCCATCACCATGAGGGTAGCAGCCGAACTTTCTGCAATGTAAACCTTATCCCCGCCGCGCATAACGACATTTTGGGACATATCCCCTTCTTTGAGCAACCGATTCATGTCGACGGGAACAAAGGCGCCGTCCCGAATCATATAGCTTTTAAAAAGATTCGCATCGGGGGGGACGCGCGCCATCGAAAGCACATCGAAAAGACGAATTTTTCCATTAACAGGGATGCTTGGCATGGCGACAAGCCCCGCGAGTTCCACTTTTTTCACGGCCCTTTCTTTATACGCTAAAAAAATTTCCGTGTCGGCAATTTGGCGCATGTATTGTTCTTGCAGTTGATTCTTTGCCTCTTCCAAACTCAAGCCTTCTACGTGAATCGGGGGCAGATCAGGCAAAAGAATCACTCCTTGCGCGACGCGGAATCCTACTTTTGCACCGATATATTCAATCGCCTCCGTCAGGTCCTTGCGATGGGGATTATAAAAAGCGATCGACAAAACGTCTCCCTCATGAATCGTATCGGGATATTCCTCGAGCATCGCCTCGTCCAGTTCGAGGCACGGCTTTCCTTCCAGCTCCAAGATGGCATATTTCCCTTCGCGAATCCGATAGGAATCCAAAACAAACTCATCGGCGCCGAAGAGGTCTTTTCCTAAATAGGGGCTGCTGCAGCCGGCTAGTAGCATGGAAAACAGTAGAACAAGGTAAAATCTCATACAAATTAACAACCTAAACCCGTAAGATGGGAGACAAAGGCATCGTATACCAACAAAAATTTTTATGGCAAAACGAATTCTCATCACCGGAGCCGCAGGCTTCATTGGATCCCATCTCGCTTTAGCGCTGCAAGAGAGGGGCGACTTCGTGATTGGGCTCGATCACTTCAATTCTTACTATGACGTCGCCTTAAAGAAAGCGAGGGAAAAACGGCTGGCTCAATGCGGCGTCGAGATGCTACATGCTGATATTCAGGAGAGGGATCTATTGCAGCTTGCCATTTTACGCCATAGCATTACCCATGTCGTCCATCTTGCGGCGCAAGCCGGGGTTCGTCATTCTCTTTCGGAGCCGGACGATTATGTCGCCTCCAATCTTCATGGATTTGTATCTGTTCTGGAGGCGTGTCGGAAGTTTCCCCATGTCAAGCTCGTTTACGCTTCTTCTTCTTCCGTCTATGGAGCCAATACAAAAACTCCTTTTGCCGTCGAAGATCGAACAGATTCTCCCATCAACCTTTATGGCGCGACAAAAAAAGCCAATGAGGCGATGGCCTACGCATATCATCGCCTCTATAAAATTCCGGTGACGGGACTACGCTATTTTACTGCATACGGCCCTTGGGGGCGCCCCGATATGGCCTACTACCGTTTTACCGATTTGATCGAAGCGGGAAGGCCGATCCAAGTGTTTAACGAGGGGAAAATGCGGCGCGATTTCACCTACATCGACGATATTATCCAGGGAACGATCGGGGCAGTCGATCTTGGCGCGGAGTGTGAAATTTTCAATCTGGGGGGAAGTCGCCCGGTCGATCTTTTTCATCTCATCGCGGTCATTGAGAAATGTCTTGGGAAAAAAGCCATTATGGAAA
>CAZZLR010000054.1:0-6674 GCA_964655045.1 uncultured bacterium
TTCTTTCTTCTCTTCTTTTTGATAAATATATACAAAGAAATGAAAAAAAAATTTCTTATTCAAGATATTGTCTTAAAGCTCGGGTGAAGATTCGGTTTCTGGTATTAGAGGGCATTTGCAAAGCGAAGGTTCGTCGACACCCTCCAAGGGCTGGGTTTTCCCTCCTGGGACGAGGCGGGACGGCGCGCGCTCTACCCCTGTCCTTCTATGCAAAAAATGGATGGAAAGAGGAGCTTCTGATCAGTTTGCGAAAAGATTGCAAATTCCGGAAAATTATGAGATAATGATCATAACCTCTGGGGTAACGATGATGACGGCAGAAGAGAATAAAAAATACGATGCGAGCTCAATAACGGTTCTGGAAGGACTGCAGGCGGTGCGCGAGCGTCCCGGAATGTACATTGGCGATACTCATGCGGCGGGTCTTCACCATCTCGTATACGAAGTAGTCGATAATAGCATCGATGAAGCGATGGCGGGTTTTTGTACGCAAATCGTGGTAGCCCTGCACGCTGACGGTTCCGTGAGCGTTGAAGACGACGGGCGTGGAATTCCAGTGGAAAGACATGAAAAAGAATCGGTGAAGCAGGGACGCGAGGTCGTTGCGCTCGAAGTGGTGATGACGATCCTCCACGCAGGCGGAAAGTTTGATAAGAATACGTATAAAGTCTCCGGGGGGCTTCATGGCGTGGGCGTCTCTTGCGTCAACGCTTTGTCTAGAAAATTGATCGCGACCGTTTTCAAAAACGGACATATCTACGAGATGACATTCGAGCGCGGAAAGCCGGTCGGGGCGCTCAAGCAGCTCGGTGAGACGGGCAAGAGGGGCACGCGTATCGTATTTTGGCCGGACGAAACGATTTTTTCCGTAACTCGCTATGATTACGATACGCTATTAAAACGGTTTCGGGAACTTGCTTTTTTGAATCGAGGCATTACCATTCTCTTTCAGGATGAAAGAGAAGAGGCGAGAGAATCGGTGCGCTTCAACTATGAAGGGGGAGTTTCTTCCTTTGTCTCTTACCTCAATGAAGGGAAGACGCCTCTTTTTGCGAAGCCGATTCATATCCACGACGTCAAAGAAGGGGTGGACGGGCCGGTCGACGTCGATATTGCAATGCAATGGAACGACACGTATACGGAAACGATTCACACTTATGTCAACAACATTTCCACCCGTCAGGGGGGAACCCACCTAACCGGATTTTCGACGGCGTTAACGCGCGTCTTGAACCATTATATGAAGGGGCATTCTTCTTTAAAGGGGGATAAGCTCTCGATCAGTGGCGAAGATATGCGGGAAGGGTTGACGGCGGTCATTTCTTGCAAGGTGCCCAATCCTCAGTTTGAGGGGCAGACAAAACAGAAGTTAGGGAACGGCGAGGTGGCGGGGATTGTTCAGACGATCACAGGGGAGCAGCTCACGATTTTTCTGGATGAGAACCCCGCGATAGCCAAATTGATTGTGGAAAAAGCGATCATTGCAGCGCAAGCGCGGGAAGCGGCGAAAAAAGCGCGGGAGTTAACGCATCGGAAATCGGCGCTCGACAGCGCCCGCCTGCCCGGGAAATTGGCCGACTGTCAAGAAAGAGATCCAGAGCTTTGTGAAATTTATATCGTAGAGGGGGACTCTGCCGGCGGCTCGGCGAAGATGGGGCGGGATCGGCGCTTCCAAGCGATTTTGCCGATTCGCGGAAAAATCTTGAATGTGGAAAAAGCGCGCGTGCAAAAAGTGCTGCAAAATCAGGAAGTGGGGGCGATGGTCGCGGCTTTGGGCTGCGGGATCGGCCAGGATCATTTCAACCTACCAAAACTGCGCTATCATAAAATCATCATTATGACCGACGCCGATGTGGATGGTTCGCATATCCGCACCCTTTTGATGACTTTCTTTTACCGTCACATGCCCGCTTTGATCGAACATAACTTTATCTATATTGCATCGCCTCCTCTGTTTAAAGTGACGCGCAAAAAGACGGGGCAATACATTCATTCCGAAAGGGAAATGGACGAATATTTGCTGCGTCTCGGCATGAGCGATATCCTCCTCTATCCGAAGGGGAAAAACGCCTCTTACGACAAAGAGATCACGGAAAAACTCATTCAAGTGATCTTGGAAGTGGAGGCATTTATCGGAGCCATCGAAAGGAAGGGGATCGCGTTTCGCGACTTTGCTTCGTCTAAAAGAGAGGGAGTCTACCCCCGCTATCAAGTTTCCGCAATGGGAAAGCTGCAGTTTCTCTATACGGAAGAAGAGTTGTCGGCGTTTAAAAAAGAGGACGAAGAATACCAAAAGATCCTCCATGAAGAAACGATTGCCTCCATTCCCTCCGAGGAGGTGACTGAGGAAATGCGTAAATTTGTCTTAAAGCCTTTGAGTTTTGTGGAGCTGTATGATTTGAACCGTCTTGCTTCTTTATTGACGAAACTCCAAGTGTTTGGACTGCGGTTGGATCAATATGTTATCGCGGATGGGATGATTTTCGAGCTGCACGAAGAGGGGAAGACGACGTCTCTTTATACGTTGCGCGAGGTGATCGAAGCGGTGCGCGCTAACGGGAGAAAGGGGATTGAAATCCAGCGTTACAAGGGTCTGGGGGAAATGAACGCGGATCAGCTTTGGGAGACGACGATGGATCCTGTCAAGCGCACTCTAATGAAAGTGACGCTGCCCGATGCGATTGCAGCCGACCGCATGTTTTCTATGTTGATGGGCGAGGAGGTAGAGCCAAGGCGCCTCTTTATTGAACAGCATGCCCTTTCAGTGAAAAATCTCGATATTTAAGGAAAAATATGTCCTACACGAAAGATGAAGTGATTGTAGCGCGCAATGTCGAAGAGGAGATGAAGGAAAGCTATCTCCGTTATTCCATGTCGGTCATTATTTCAAGAGCTTTGCCCGATGTGCGCGATGGGCTGAAGCCGTCGCAGCGTCGAATTCTCTATGCGATGCGTCAACTGAACTTGACTCCCGGAGCTAAACATAGGAAGTGTGCAAAAATTTCGGGAGATACTTCGGGGGATTACCATCCTCACGGGGAAACGGTCATTTATCCGACCCTTGTTCGGATGGCACAGGACTGGGCGATGCGCTATACGCTCATTAACGGGCAGGGGAACTTTGGTTCGATCGACGGCGATCCGCCAGCCGCGATGCGTTACACGGAAGCGCGGCTCACTCACGCGGCAATGGGTCTTATGGAAGACCTCGATAAGGAAACGGTGGACACGGTTCCCAACTATGATGAGACAAAGACGGAGCCCGTTGTATTTCCTGCGAAGTTCCCCAACCTGTTATGCAATGGTTCGACGGGGATTGCAGTGGGAATGGCAACGAACATTCCGCCTCACAATCTTTTGGAACTCATTCAAGCGACGTGTCTTGTTTTGGACAACCGAAACGTTTCGATTGACGAGATCATGAAGGTGATGCCGGGTCCTGATTTTCCTACAGGGGGGGTCATCTGCGGTCTTCGGGGGATTAAAGAGGCGTATCATACGGGGCGCGGCAAGCTTCTTGTAAGGGGTTCTCTGCGCGTTGAAGATTTGCCCAACCAAAGGCAGCAGATTGTAGTCGATGAGATTCCTTACAACGTGAATAAGTCGCGGCTGATTGAGCAGATTGCCGAGCTCATCAATCAGAAATCGATGACAAGTCTTTCTGATATCCGCGACGAGTCCGATAAGGACGGCTTGCGCATCGTGTTGGAATTAAAGCGGGGCGAAGTACCGGACGTTGCGATGAACCAGCTTTATAAAAACAGCGATCTTCAAGTGACGTTTGGCTGTAATATGCTGGCTCTTGACCACGGCTTGCCGCGCACGATGAATATCCGGCATTTTATCACGGCTTGGATCGATCATCGGATTGAGGTGATTCGCCGCCGCACCCGCTTTGAGTTGGCGAAGGCGGAGGCAAGGGCTCATATTTTGGAAGGGTATTTAAGAGCCCTGGATCATCTCGACGAAGTGGTGCGAATCATTCGAGCCTCTTCGAGCCGCGACACGGCGCGCGTGGAACTGATGGAACGTTTCTCTCTTTCGGAAAAACAGGCTAATGCGGTGTTGGAGCTGCGCCTGTATCAGCTGACGGGGCTCGAAGCGGATAAGCTCAATGCCGAGTATAAAGATCTTTTGGAGAAAATCGCCCATTATCAAGCGATTTTGGCCTCTGAGGTTTTGGTAAAAGAGATCATTCGCGAGGAGCTCGAAGAGATTAAAAAAACACAGAAATCGGAAAGGAAGACAAAAATCATCGCGGCGGAGGGGGAATTCTTGATGGAAGATCTCATTGCCGACGAGCCGGCGGTGATTACGATCTCCGATGATGATTATATCAAGAGAATGCCCGTTGACATGTTTCGAGAGCAGCGGCGCGGCGGCGCAGGCGTGGCGGGCGTCGAATTGAAAAAAGAGGCGGATGTTTTAAAAGACGTTTATATCGCATCGACGCATGACACGCTTCTGCTCTTTACGAATCATGGGCGGTGTTATTGGATTAAAGTATGGCAGATTCCCGAGGCGGGGCGCAGGACGAAGGGGCGTCCTCTGATCAATCTTTTGGAGGATTTGAGGGAAAACGAAAAAGTGGCAGCGATCTTGAAAGTGCGCGATTTTGAGGAAGGGGCTTATATTTTGCTTGCGACTCTGAAAGGAGTTGTAAAGAAGATGGAACTCTCTGCATTTAGCAATCCGCGGCGCAAAGGGATTTTCGCCTTGGCGATCGACGAGGGCGATGAGTTAACCGCAGCGCGGATGGCTCGTCCGGGACAGCAGATCATGATTTTCACAAGAAGCGGCATGGCTGTGCGCTTTGATGAGAGCTTGGTGCGTCCTATTGGCAGAGCAGGCCGCGGCGTGCGGGGAATCATGCTGCGCGATGAGAAAGAGGATCGCGTCGTAGGATGCGAGGTGGTTTCTCCCGAAGAGACGATCTTGATCGTTTGTGAAAACGGATTCGGAAAACGATCGAAGGTCGACGAATTCCGGCAAACGAACCGAGGCGGTATTGGCGTTCGTTCGATCATTGCTTCTGAGCGCAACGGCATGGTTGTTGCCGCTTTGAATGTTCAGGATTCCGACAGCGTCTTGTTGATGTCAAAAGAGGGACAGGCCGTGCGGATTCCGATGCGCGAGGTGAGAGTGTTGAGCCGTGCGACGCAGGGGGTGCGTTTAGTGAATCTGAAAGAGGATGGCGATTCAGTCGTTGGGGTTCAAAAAATTGGAGCGATCGTAGAAGAATGAGCGGAGTATTCATTACGTTCGAGGGGGGAGAGGGAGCCGGCAAAACAACGTTGATGGAAGCGATAGCGCACGCATTATCTGCACGGCATAAAGTCTTGAAGACGCGCGAGCCCGGGGGAACGCTTCTGGGAGAAAGGATTCGAGAGATTCTTCTTCACCACAAAGAGCCTTTTTCACCCTATGCGGAGCTTGCTTTATTTTTAGCCTCACGCGCGCAGCATGTGGAGGAGACGATCCTTCCGGCTCTTCGTGCGCATAAGGTTGTTCTTTGCGATCGGTTCCATGATTCGACGATTGCTTATCAGGGGGCGGCGCGCGGGCTTGGGGTGGATGAGGTGGAAGCATTTTGCAAATTTACAACGCGCTCTCTAGAGCCTGATCTGACCCTTTATCTCGACATTGATCCCGAAGAGGGGCTGGCTCGCGCAAAAAAAGCGCGCGTGCAGGATCGGATGGAGGCGCAAAAACTGGTATTCCACCGCAAGGTACGCGAGGCGTATCTTGTTCTTCATCAGAAATTTCCAAAACGCATACATCTGCTTGATGCCAGTTCACCCCAAGAAAAAGTGTTCGACACGGCTTTGCGGTGGGTGGAGCATGTCTTGCGCTGATGGTGTGCCGCATAATGCGCTCGTCCTTTTCTCCTCTTGTGCAAAGAGTTTTTCTTTTTCTTCTCTTCATCGGCGTTATTTTGTGGGGAAGCGCGGCGCGTGTATCCCAATGGCCGATCCATGGATCTTTATCTGAACAGGAGGAGCCGCCTCTTTCTTCTGCTATGACAGAGGTTTTAGCGCAAAAATATGTCCCTTTGGGGCACGGGCGGCAAATGTGGGTATTTGTCAGCGAAGACGGCCTTTGGGTGGTAAAATTGTTCAATCATCGTTACTTTACAAAACCTTTTTGGGCAAAAGGGTTTCGTTGGGATTCGCTGAAATGGGAACGGAGGAAATATTTTGCCGCGCAAAGCTATCAGATCGCGGAAAAGGAGCTGGCAGACGATACGCACATTGCTCTTGTGCATCTGGGACGCCCCTCGCAGCCGCTTCCTATGCTACGGGTGGGGCGGCGCCATATTGATTTGCAGCGGGTTCCCTTTGTGATTCAAAAAAAGGGGGAGCTGTTGTGTCCGCTGCTTCATTCTGCATCTCCAGAGCGAAGCGAGGCCATGATCGAAGAGTTTCTGGCGATGACTGCGCGGAGGATTGCAAAAAATATTTGCGACGAGGACAGAAATTTGGCGGGTAATTTTGGCGTCATCGAAGGGCGTGTTGCGCAGCTGGATCCGGGACGGCTGTTTTTCAATGCGGCCTGTGCGCAGAATCCCGTCATCGAATGGGAAAAAGCGACTCGAGAGCTGCATGCGTGGATCAAACTCTATAGCCCTGAAAGACTTGCCTTTTTCTATCGCGCCATGGAAAAATATTGTCCTG
>CAZZLR010000055.1:0-6567 GCA_964655045.1 uncultured bacterium
TTTACCTTTAAAAATTAAAGGTATATCATATTTAACATGATCCAGGCGCAAATCAAACTAAGAATAAATCCGAAGCAAGAAAAGAGCTTAATATCTTGGATCATCATGTCCAAGGTGGATTGAATTCGTAGATATTTTTTGAGGAAAATATGGGTAAGTATCTGGTGATCGTCGAATCGCCGGCTAAAATGAAAACGCTTCGTAAATTTTTGGGGAATGATTATTTTTTTGAATCTTCCGTTGGCCACATTCGGGATTTGCCGCAAAAAGAGTTTGGCATAGACGTAGAGCATGATTTTGAGCCGAAGTATGTGACGATGCCCGATAAAAAAGAGGTGATCGCAAAGCTGCAAGCGGCGGCGAAAAAAGCGGACATGGTCTTTCTCGCTCCCGATCCCGACCGGGAAGGAGAGGCCATCGCATGGCATATTGCCTCCATTCTTCCTAAGGGGACGAAGATGAAGCGCACCGCCTTCCAGTCGATCACGAAGGAGGCCGTTCAAAACGCTTTAGCTCATCCGAGAGATATTGACATGGATCTGGTGAACGCTCAGCAAGCTAGGCGTCTCCTCGATCGAATTGTAGGGTATAAAATTTCTCCGATCTTGACGCGCCGGGTCAAAAGGGGGCGCAACGGAACTTCTGCGGGCAGGGTGCAGTCGGTTGCCTTAAAGCTCGTCGTCGAGCGGGAAAAAGAGATAGAGGCTTTTGTTCCGGTGGAATACTGGAATATCGGGGCCCTATTACAAGCTCCTTTTGCCGACCGTTCTTTTTCTGCCTCTTTGCATAAGGTTCGCTCTCTGCGTGTGGAAAAAGAGAAAATTGCGGGGAAAGAGTGTTTTTTGATTTCTGACGCCGATACTGCTGCGCAAATCGTAAAACAGCTGCAAAAGGCGCAATATGTCGTATCAAGCGTTGAAAAAAAAGAGAGAAAACGCAATCCCGTTCCTCCATTCATCACTTCAACGTTGCAGCAGGAGGCGAGCCGTCATTATGGATTTTCCGTGTCGCGGACGATGAGTGCGGCGCAAGCCCTTTATGAGGGAGTGGATATGGGCAAAGAGGGAGGGGAGGGTTTGATTACCTATATGCGTACCGACTCGGTGAGCGTCGCTCCTGAAGCTGTAGCCGGCGCCCGCGCTTATATTGTCAAACAGTTCGGCAAAGAATATTTGCCCGATCAGCCGCGCGTGTATGCGTCGAAAAAAAGCGCGCAGGAGGCGCATGAGGCGATTCGTCCGACAAGTCTTGGGCGCGATCCGGAAAAAGTGCGTGCTTATCTTACGGCGGATCAATATAAACTCTATCTGCTCATTTGGCGCAGATTTATCGCTTCCCAAATGAATCCGGCCGTTTATGACACGGTTTCAGCGGATATTGCGGCCAGCTGCGATATGGTTCTTCGCGCGAGCGGCTCTGTGATAAAATTCAATGGGTTTTTGGCTGTTTATGAGGAAAAAACAGATCGGGGAGCTTCTTCGGAAGAAGAAGGGGAAGCAAAAACCCTGCCTCCTCTAGAAGAGGGAATGCAGCTGAACTTGTTGGAGGCGACCTCAGAACAAGCTTTTACAAAAGCGCCGCCTCGTTTTACGGAGGCATCCTTGGTCAAGGAGCTGGAACGGCTCGGCATTGGAAGACCTTCCACTTATGCTGCGATCATGAATAAAATCCAGAGTCGCGACTATACGGAAAAAGAGGCGCAGGCTCTGAAGCCTACTGAGTTGGGAAAAGTCATTGCTCAGATGTTGGAAGAAAATTTTCAGCTTATCATGGATGTTACCTTTACCGCTCAAATGGAGGATCGGCTGGAACAGGTGGCCGAACACAACAAAAACTGGAAAGATCTTTTGCGCGAATTCTGGGTTGATTTCCTTCCGTTGGTTGAAAAGGCAGAAGAACAGGCGGTCGTTCCCAAGCTTTTGACAGATCTCGACTGTCCGAAATGTGGAAAAAAACTGCAGAAAATTTGGTCGCGCAATAAATATTTTTATGGATGTTCAGATTATCCGGCTTGCGATTATACAAGCGCAATTGAGGCGTTGAGCTTTAATAAGGAAGATTATGATCCTAACTTCAATTGGGATCAGCCTTGTCCTCATTGCGGCGCGCCAATGACGCTGCGCCATGGACGATTTGGCCCCTTTTTGGGCTGTTCCACATATCCTGATTGCAAGGGGATTGTGAATATCCCGAAAAAAGGGGAAACTGTGCTGGGTTCCGAGAACCCTTCGCCTTGTCCCGCAGTTGGGTGCGACGGCAAGCTCTCTCCCAGAAAATCGAGATTTGGAAAAATCTTTTTTTCCTGCAGCAATTATCCCGATTGCGATGTGATTGGAAATAGTTTGGAACAGATTCAGGCAAAATATGTCAATCACTCCAAAACCCCTTATGTGAAAAAAGGGAAACGTAACGCGAAAGGGAAAACTACGGCGGCGAAAAAGGGGGCTGGGAGCAAAGAACCGACGAAAACGGCAAAGAAAAAAAGCTCTTCGCAACCGAGCTGCATTCTCTCTTTGGAATTATCCGCTCTGCTTGGGAAGAAGGAGCTATCGCGCACGGAGGCAACGCGCGCGGTATGGGATTATATCAAGTCCCATCGCTTGCAAGACCCTCAAGATAAAAGACGAATCATTCCCGACGCGGCTTTGGCGAAAGTCTTTGGCTCTGCAGATTCTGTGCATATGATGCAATTAGCGGCTTTGTTAAGCAAAAACTTAAAAAAGAAATCAAATTGACTTTGTTTCCGTTTGTTGTATAATATATGTGTCAAGGAGTTTATTTATGCCATTTTTTTTAGATCATCAAGTACAAGCACTGCCTCCGCAATATCAAGAAATGCGTGAAAAAGAGGCAATTCTCAACGATCCGAGGCTGCAAGAGTGGCTTGGAGGGGCGGAGCTCCATTCGATCGTAAAAATCGAGGGAGAGTCAGCCTATCTCGTTACAGCGGAGATTGGTACGCTGCGCGTAGAGGTTCATTATATTATCCCTGAGCAGTTTATCTGCGGGCCGGCTCAATTTGAGCTTGTTTTTGGCTCGAATCCTGAAGGAGAAGAAGGTCCGAGCGAATCATAATTCGGACGAGTTCTTCAAGGGGAGTCTGCGGCTGCCAGCCCAGCTCCCTTTTC
Source organism: uncultured bacterium (assembly GCA_964655045.1). Taxonomy (GTDB): domain Bacteria; phylum Chlamydiota; class Chlamydiia; order Chlamydiales; family SM23-39; genus CAIPFQ01. Next base: position 3,129 of record CAZZLR010000055.1, read on the forward strand.
GCTTTGGTCGCATCGCCAATGAGGAGATCTACCTCGGCCGGTCGGAAAAATTGCGGGGACACCTCTACGAGAGTTTTCCCTGTCGCAAGATCGATCCCTTTTTCTTCCACTCCTTTTCCTTCCCAGCTTATTTGAATGCCGAGCTCAAGGAAGCTGAGCGCAACAAAATGGCGCACTGTTGTTGTTTCCCCTGTGGCAAGGACATAGTCATCGGCTTTTTCTTGCTGCAGCATCCGATGCATTCCTTCGACAAAATCTTTTGCATAGCCCCAGTCTCTTTTGGCATCGAGGTTTCCCAGAACGAGTTTTTCTTGTTGGCCTAGGGCAATGCGAACGGCTGCCAGCGTAATTTTTCTTGAGACAAAGGTTTCGCCTCTTCTGGGGCTTTCGTGATTGAAAAGAATCCCGTTGCAGGCATAGAGGCCATAGGATTCTCGATAATTGACCACGATCCAATAGGCGTAGAGCTTGGCGGCTCCGTAAGGGGATCGGGGGTAAAAAGGGGTTTTTTCCGTTTGCGGCGTTTCCTGCACTTTGCCAAAAAGCTCGGAGGTCGATGCTTGATAAAAGCGGATTTTTGGATCGCAGTGACGCACGGCTTCGAGGAGCCGCAGGACCCCGATGCCGTCGACATCGGCTGTGTATTCAGGGGTATCGAAGGAGACCTTGACATGGCTCATAGCAGCGAGATTGTAGATCTCATGAGGTTCTGCAGCCTCTACAATGCGCCTTAGGCTCGAAGCGTCTGCCAGATCGCCTTCATGGATCAACAGCCGTTCTTTGAGATCTTCATTTTGGCAAAGGTGTTCAATGCGCCCGAAATTGGAAAAAGAGGAGCGTCTAACGATTCCATGAACGATATAGCCTTTTTCTAAGAGTAGTTCTGCAAGGTAAGAGCCGTCTTGCCCTGTAATGCCTGTAATGATGGCTTTTTTAGTCATTTTTAAGATTCCTTTGTCATCATGGTTGCTAAAGTTTTTCCAATGGCAAAGCTTGCTGTGGCCGCAGGAGAGGGGGCGTGCGCCCGGAATGTTGTGCGTTTGAGCGCGTCGCAATGTGATAGGCCGTGCTTAATACCAAAAGAAACAAATAATGTCCTATTTCAGCTTTCACGCAGCTGAAATAGGACATTATTTGTTTCTTTTGGTATAAGCCCACAATCCCTGCGCCGGCAATGAGTGCGTCGATCATGCGCAGCCCTCTTCTTTAAAAATTTCGTAGTACAGTTTTTCGCTTCGCTCCCAGGAAAAAAGCTGGGAGCGGAGCCTTCCTTTTTCCAGGAGTGTTTGCCGTAGTGTGGAATCGGAGCTCATTTTTTCCAAAGCTTCCTGCAACTCTTCGGGCTTGTCCGAGTATAAAAAGTAGGAAGCGTCGCCGCACACTTCGGGAAGTGAAGCTCTATGCGATACCAGGGTAGGACATCCGGCAGCCATAGCCTCCAGAGGCGGGAGGCCGAATCCTTCATAGAAGGAAGGGAATACCAGACAGAGAGCCATTTTATAAAACGCGGCCAGTTCCGTATCCGAAACGGCTCCGACCCAGCGGATTTTTTGTTGTAGAAGGGGGTTGTTTTCAATGGCAGCCATGAGAGGATCGGAGGTAAGGAGCCCTTCTTTTTTTCCTATGATGACAAAGGGGATCTCGGAGCCTTTGAGAGCCATAGTTTCTAGGATGAGTTTGAGGTTTTTATGAGGCTTGATATTGCCGACAAAAAGGAAAAATTTTTGAGGCAGTGTATATTTCTTACGCAAAGATGCTTCTATTTCGGGAGAAAGAGGCTGAGAGAACTTTGCAACATCGACGCCGGGAGGAATGACGGAGATAGCTTCTTGTGGAAGAGAAAGAAAACGGCACAGTTCTTCGCGCGAAAACTGCGAGTCGGTGATGATTCGGTCTGAGCGGCGCGCGGCTTGGGAAAACATCCATTTTGCATACAGCTTCTGTTTCCAGGGAAGTAATTTTTGAAAAGCGAGATGATAGGCGTCGTGAATCGTAACGATTCTTTTTTTTGCTCGAATGGGAAGCACAGGAATATTGTAATGAGGCGACCAAAAAAGATCGCAGGGTTCAATAATTTTTGGGAGCGCAAGCTGCTCTTGGATTGAATAAATTGGCGCATCGCATTGGCGGCGCAAAGTTTGGCGGGGAATTTGTTCTTGGTCTTTGGATGCGGCGAGTACGGTGACGCGGAAAGAAGAAGCGAGGGGCGGAATGAGGTTTTTTAGCACCGTACCGATGCCTCCGCAGGCGATCATACGCGCATCAATCCATAGATTCATTCCGGGCTCCCTTTGAGTTTTGAATATACCCATGTCCTGCGCAAAAAATAAAGGTCTATTTCAACCTTTGCCGAGGTCTGCGCTTTGTGTAGATGCCCTCTTCACGAACGTGCAACATTCTTGCCAAGATATCCCTTCTCAAGTAGTTTCTTGGGATCATGACAAGAAAAAATTTGAGGTGCTGCATGCGTGTATGTGTTGCCGGGGGGGCGGGATATGTGGGCTCGCGTCTTGTTCCCGAGTTGTTGAAAAAAGGCTATGAAGTGACCGTTCTCGATCTTTATCTCTATGGGGATAATATATTTCAGGACATTGAAGACAAGAGCCGTTTAGTGGAAATGAAGGCGGATATCCGCGATCTCGGCGCTGTAAAAAAAGCTCTTAAGCATTGCGATGCTGTCATCCATCTCGCCTGCATTTCTAATGACCCAAGTTTTGAGCTAAATCCAAATCTCGGTAAATCAATCAATCTCGATGCCTTCGAGCCGTTTGTTCTTCTTGCTAAACAAGAGGGAGTGAAGCGCTTTATTTTTGCATCGTCTTCTTCGGTCTATGGAGTTAAGTCAGAGCCGAATGTAACGGAAAACATGTCTTTGGAGCCTTTAACCGATTATTCTCGCTTTAAAGCCGAATGTGAAAAAATCCTGTTTCGGCATCAGTCCGAAGATTTTGTTTGCACTGTGCTGCGTCCTGCCACCGTGTGCGGTTATGCGCCGCGCCAGAGGCTGGATGTCGTCGTCAATATTTTAACAAATCTTGCCTATCATAAGGGAGTCGTGAAAGTCATGGGAGGGGATCAAATGCGCCCGAACATCCATATTGAGGATATGGTGCGTTCCTATTTGCACGTGCTTGAAAGTCCCGCGCATAAGGTTCAGGGAGGCGTTTTCAATGTGGGCTATCACAATCACACGGTGCGAGCCCTAGGGGAGATGGTGCAAAAAATCGTGGGGAAGAAAAAGAAAGTAGAGTTAGTGATCGAATCTTCCAACGATAATCGTTCTTACCACGTCTGTTCTGAAAAAATTAAGCAAGAGCTGGGATTTGAGCCGAACCATACGGTGGATCAAGCTATCGAGGATTTAGTGGAAGCGTTCGAGGCGGGAAAGCTTCCGAACTCCATGGAAGACATTCGTTATGTGAATATTAAGACCATGAAA
>CAZZLR010000056.1:0-6540 GCA_964655045.1 uncultured bacterium
GCGGTAGGCTGAGCGGAATCCCTGATTGGCTGACTGCGGTCGTCTTTCCATCTTGCCAATATTCAAAGAACGGCTTGATTTCTAATGCAAACTGTTCGCAGCGGCTTTGGAACGTAATGGGAAGCTCAACCAAGAAGTTTGCTAGCGTACGCTGAATGATCCAGTTGGCTCCGTTTAATGGAATGATCGTGACGGCCGGATAGACTTGCGGCATCCAGAGGATATTGAGCCCGGCTCTGCATAGATCGGAGAACTGCCTATCTAATAACAACCCTACAGGAATGTAAAACTCATTGTAATTAAAGATCAAAGTAGACAAAGCGGGCTGTTTCAGAGTATGCCCAAGGTAGCGGTAGCCGACTCCGGTAAATACAGTATATTGCCATGGACGCTCTTCGTTTGCCACCGTATAACCAATCCGTTCATGTACGTCGAAGTCAAGGAGAAAGCGGTGGTTGGAAGATTCGTGGGTTGCCCCCTGCCTCCAAGAGAACTTGACCGCTTCATAGATCCGGTTTTTGGGTCTGTATTCATAGATGCCTTGGGCGCCCCCTAGACTTCCTTGGAATGCAGAGTCCCCTTCAGGGGTGAGCCAAACATAGCTATAGCTGCCGCCAATGCGGAGGGAAGAGTTTGTGATTGCGCAAGGGAGCGGCTCTTCGGTATCGGGCTCTTCGATTTCCGGAGCAGGTTGAGCAAAGGGACCTCCGGGCAGCATGGCCGGCAGTGACCCGGCACTGGCGACAAAGATCAGAAACAATGAAAATAACTTCGCTTTCATAAAGCTCCTCATAAGGCGGGAGCTTTAAAACACTCCCGCTGCATTCTAAAAATATACAAACCTTTATTTAAGGAAAAGGGTTTGTGTTGGGAAGACTAATAATAAAAGTGGACCCATCTGTTCCTGCTTGAAAGACAATTCCATTCATGAGGGTTACATCTTCCGCATTGTACCTTGTTGTTGTAGGTAGCACAAGTTGATATTTTGGGTATACATTATATGAAAAACTTGTGGTTTTTGCGGCGGACGTATAGTAGCGCACGATAAAATAATCATAGACTCCGGAAAAGGTGGGAAGCGCTCCCGAATCAGGAACGGAATAAACCGTGCTGGGCGCTTGTCCCGACACTGTGGAGTAGATCACGTCGATTGGGTTGGATGAGGCGTTGATATTATTGACCTGCAGGCTATAGGGTCCAAAGCTTTGCGTCGCTTCTGGAATGGTGGTGTCAATAGGCCCGAGCGTCAGCACGCAATAAGGCTGTTCGGGATTGAGAGTTCCATCCGTCTGAATATTGACATGCAGCAATCCTGCTAAATCCAAAAGATCGTCGAAGTCATAGGCATAGCCAAGCCCGAAGTTGTTTGTTTGAATCAACAACGGGTGGATCGTTTGATCGTAGAGATTGAACCAAGGGCCGTGCAGAGAAAAGCCGGTTGGATTGGAAAAATAAGAGCCCCGGTACGCGGAAAAATAGGTTGAATCGTCGATCACGGGCTGTACGACTGAGCTTGCCGGAGGGAGCATGCCTGCCGTAAAGAGAGCGCTGAGCATTTTTGCGATCTCCGTCTGCCAAGGATTGGTGGCAGCGGGCGTGATGGCGTTTTCTGCAACCCAATCTCCGACCGCACCGCTCAACAGAGAACTTGTGGAAAGATTGTTGAGGTTGACTGTGATGATGGGAGGCGCAGCCGGGGAAGTGCCTTGTAATTCCAAGTGCAAGATGCCGGACGTGGCGCTTGCCGTCATAATATAGCTCACCTGCGGATGTTTAGCCGGAGAAATCGTGAGTTCGAGTTGATTGGGAGGCGTGTTGTAGTAGTCATAGAGCTTTGTCATGTAGCTTGTCATAGCGGCAGGCCCCGATGTGGTGCTCTGTAAATACATGGCATTAAAATACCCTTGGGGGTTTGCAGCGCCTCGGAAGGGGATTCCTGTTGCGGGATCGGAGCTGATTCCTAGGGCAATGCTGAGTTTCGCAGCGAGAATGCGCAAATCTGTATCGGGAGGGCCCGCTGCATAGGGGTTGTTATAAAAAGGGATGGTGAGATGCGCCCATTGCGCGGGAGACGACTGGTCGTTGGCGAGCCCCGTTTGAATGCTGGTTAAGATTGTGCTTCTCGCAGAAGTTGTAGGATAGCCGACCACCGTGAGGTTATCCAGCGTCGGATATAGGTTGCCTGTAGGGAAGGTGTAAGAGCCGAGGGTGAGCGGCAAAGAAAAATAGTCTACGTTTGTGACGTTGGCATACAGGTCGTATTTGCTGTCGAGAGTGAACTCAAAGTCTTGATACAAGGTGTAATAATTGGGGTCCTGAATCGTCGTTTGGCTCGGGTCGTTAATCGTGAAATATCCCGTGTTTTGATTGAATAGAGTTTCCATATACAAGGGGGAGTCGACGGAGATATAAAATCGTCCGCTGATCATTTGAGGGACATAAATATAATAGGAATTGGTTCCCGCGCTGGGAAGCTTTGAAAGTTGTACGCTGATATTGGGATCGGTGGAGTTATTTGTCTGCCCTGAGACGAGCGTGCAAATGCCGGTAGATAAATTGGGTTGTAGAAAATAGGCGTCCGTCGCAGCGATGGTCTGTCCTTTGCCGATGACATAAAGTCTGCTGGCGTCGAGCCCGCTGTTGTTGGTGATGACCAAGGGCGCGTAGTTCAATATTCCTCGGGGGGGCTTGATGGCGGAAGAGGATGGCTGCTGTGGAAAAGCAGTAGAGACGGCTTGCTGTTCATCGTAGATGAAATTATCATAAAATAGATTGAGCTGCGTGGGAGAAAAAGGATCAATCGCACAAACAGCTTGTGCAAGGCACAGGAGCGCCGAACAGGATTGAGCAAATAAATTTCTATATTTCATAAATGGTTTCCTTAGCTTGTAATGCGCGGGACGTTTCAAAAAACGAACCTGCGCATGGGATTATAAAACGGATACAAGTAAAGATTTTTTGTGGATTAGTGTCAAGAAATTATTTATTTGTATTAAATTCGGAAAAGGGGGCCGAAGAAGAAGAAGAGGAGATAGAGGATGAAGGTAGGGAGGAGCGCCATCGAGAAAAGACGCAGCGTCCGGATGCCCCCTTCGAAATGACGGTTTAAAATCGCAAATCCAGCGGGGTTTGGGGCGTTGGCGATGACGGTGAGGCCGCCGCCCGCGACGACGCCGGTAAAGATCGCGTATTTAAAGGCGTCGCCCCACGCGGGAACGAGCGTCGAGAGGTAAGAAATAGCGGTATTGTCGTTGAATCCCGTCAGCAGAATGGCGACGCCCATGACCTCGATCGGGGAAAGGCTGTGCAGTAAATTGACGACCCACCAACCTTGCACCCCTCCATGAATGACAAGACCTGCAAGGAACAAGCCGATCAGCATGGGGCGGACTAGGCGGATGGGGTATTGATGGGGACGGGTCGCTTGGTGAAAACCGATAAAGAAGAGGAAGCTTGCGACGAAGAGGGCCGTGTAATGGGAGACTGCGACGATGAAAAGAATAAAAAGGATGTGGATGAGCGTGATCCATGCGGGGATGGGGGTTTCTTGTTCTGTGCAAGAGTGGGGAGGGCGAGCCGCTTCATGCCGTTTCTTTTTTTCTTCGAGAAGGGAAAATTCTTTTCTAAATGCGATTCTATAAAACAGATTGGAGAGGAGGATGCCGAGGGCGGCTTTCCAGCCGAAGAGGGAAAACATATGCGCCGCCGTCCAATGCCAGCAGTGGGCGAGGACAAGCACTGCCGGAGACGCAAAATCGGTCAAGATGCCTCCGACCGATACATTGACGAAAAGGAGCGCGAGCGTTGCGTAGGAGAGCTTGCGGCTCGGATGGAAGGCGAAGAATTGACGTGAGAGAAGGAGTGCGCATAGGGTCATTGAGCCGACCTCTGTGATGAGAGAGCCGAGGAGGGGGCCGATTGTGAGGAGGGTAAACCACCATGCCGAAAGGGAGGCGCCGAACCATTTTGCGCACCAGACGATGGTTTTTTCCGCGATATGGATGATGGGGCGCGTGGCGCTCATGGCGAGGATGACCGCAACGAAGAGCGGCTCCGTATAATCGCGTGTATTGATATACTCTACGGCGACGATCCATCCGTAAAAAAAGAAAATGGTGAGAAACAAGGGGATAGCCCAGAGGGCGAAAACGACTTCTATTTCAGAAAGGAAATAAAGAAGCTGAACTCCGATTCCGCGACGCCATTTTTTATTTTTTCTCAGGGGCGCTTGCGTCAATTCTAAAGCTCTTGCCCACTTATGCACCGTATTCACGGAAAGGGTATGAATGATTGCGCAAGCGAAAATCAAGAGAGCAATCGCGTGAAAAGGGGTGAATTGCAGCGATTCGATTTGTAGAATGACGGGATGTTTGAGACAATCGTATTTTTGCGGCTGTTTGAGTATTTCGGCAAAAAGAGGGGGCATGCCCTACTCTTACCTGAAAAAAGAAATTAAAACCAATCTCAAAAGGAACGGAAGCAGAGAGGATCAGATGAGGGTTTTGGCGCTGCGTTCCTTGAGGTTTTGGAGCTTTTGCTGGAATCCTTGGGGCACCATCTCAAAGCGAAAGAGGTTGGACGCGATTTCCTTGCGCAGGCGGATGGAAAACGCTTCGAAGAGGGAAAAAGATTCATGTTTGAATTCCATGAGAGGATCTTTTTGTCCCACGGTTCTCATATGGACGTCGGAGCGGAGATGGTCGATGCTTAAAAGATGCTCCTGCCACATCTGATCGATTTTGCGTACCATCAAGTTGCGCACCACTTCTTCGAGAACTTTCTGCGCGCTTGCGGCATTGGGAAGATCTTTGCGGAAAGCGGCAAGCACTTCTCCTTGATAAGCAATTTTTTGCCGGAAGGCGTCGAGAATTTTTTCTTCGGCATTGTCCTGACTGTGCAACGTCACAGGGAATTGTACCATCAGAGCCTCTCTCCAGGATTCCGCTTCTGCGTTTTCTTTGGCCTGCAAAATTGTTTGCTCGAGGATCTCTTCCGCAATCTGCAGCGGAGCGTCTGAAAAGAGGAGCTCGTTGCGAAAGGCATAAACTTCTTTTCTCTGCTTATTCATGACATCGTCATATTCCAATGTGTGTTTTCGAATTGTAAAATGACGTTGTTCCACCCTTTTTTGCGCAGTCTCGATTGATTTATTGAGAATCTTCGCCGAAATCGGCTCCCCCTCGGGCGGACGAAATCTCTGAAGCAAGGCCGTGATGCGCGGCGAGGCGAAAAGACGCATGAGATGATCTTCAAAAGAAACATAGAATTTCGACGATCCGGGATCTCCCAATCGCCCGCTACGGCCTCGCAATTGCCTGTCAATGCGTCTGGAATGATGCCGCGTGGTGCCGATGACATGGAGACCGCCCAGCTCTTTTACTCCCTCTTTCAACTTAATGTCTGTTCCCCGCCCTGCCATATTCGTCGCAAGAGTGATCGCCCCTTTTTTTCCTGCATCTGCGATAATTTCCGCCTCTTTTTCGTGGTTCCTCGCGTTGAGGATCGTGTGGTCGAGCTTGTTCTGTTTGAGAATCCGCGAAAGTTTTTCAGAGGTTTCCACTGACTCAGTGCCGATCAAGATAGGGCGCCCCTGTTCGTGCGTCTCTTTGATCTCTTTTAAGATCGCGTTGTACTTTTCCCTTTCCGTCATGTAAATTTCGTCATCCGCGTCGATTCTTTGGCAAGGACGGTACATAGGAATTTCCAGTACCTGCAGCTTGTAAATTTCTTTGAATTCGCCCGCTTCTGTGATGGCCGTCCCCGTCATCCCTGAGAGTTTTTCATAGAGGCGGAAATAATTTTGCAAGGTGATGGTGGCGTAAGTTTGGTTCTCTCCCTGGATCGAGACCCCCTCTTTGGCTTCGATCGCCTGATGCAGCCCGTCGGAGAATCTACGCCCCGGCTGGGGACGCCCTGTATTTTCGTCGATGATAATGACCTTGTCTTCCTGCACGATGTATTCTACGTCTTTCTCCATGAGAAGGTGGGCGCGCAGCATTTGACGCAAATTGTGGGAACGCTCTTTTCTCTGCGCATCTTCTTCCCTCAGGCGAATTTTGGCTTGCATCTTCTCTTGCTCGCCAAGATCCGTGGCATTGTCGATTAAGGCATATTCATGACCGAGATCGAGCATCGTGAAATCATCTGTTCCTCCCTTCCCATTGAAGGAAGACCACGTTTGAATCCCTAGATCCGTCAGTTCGTATTCGCTATTTCTTTCATCGACGACCATGTAAAGGCGGGAAAGGATTGTGAATTTTTCTTCCTTGTTCTGTTCGTTGAAAAAATAGGTCTCTACTTTATCCAACTCGGCGCGCAGGTCGGGATTTTCTCTGAGCCGTTTGACGATTTTATTTCGGGGCATTCCTTTGTTGACGAGCCAAAGTGTTTGCAGCGCCTCTTTCTTTTTTTCCTCTTCTTCCTTGCTCAACTTCTTTTTGTCTTGGGTCTCTTCATTCCATAGGTGCAGTTCTTCCAAGGTCTTTCGCGCTTCTTGACCGATCTTGTGGCAAAGATCTTTTTGCATTCGAACAAGATGAG
>CAZZLR010000057.1:0-6518 GCA_964655045.1 uncultured bacterium
GTTGTGAAGACCCAGGCCTTAAGGCCTGGGTCTTCACCGCATTTGGGTATACGAGCTTCTAGGACTTTCTTCGTATTTGGAGCTTAATTTTTTTGATCGAACGTTCGTTGGAAGAGAGTACTTCAAGGTCGAACTCATCATGTGAGAGTCGCCAGCCTTTAGGAGGAATTGTTCCTGCGCAGTGATAGACATATCCGCCTACTGTCTCATATTCAGGATTCGGCGGGATACGTAGACCGAGTTGTTCTTCAATATCGTGAATGGTCATTTTGGCATCAACGACCCATCCTCCCCCCGGAATTTCGAGAAATTCGTGTTCTTCATCCACATCGTATTCATCCTCGATCTCTCCAACGAGTTCTTCTAAAATATCTTCAATCGTGACAATCCCCTCGGTGCCTCCATACTCATCGACAATAATCGCCATGTGAATTTGTTTATTTCGAAATTCTTGGAGCAATTGTGTGATTTTTTTATTTTCAGGAGCATAGAGAACTGGCTTAGCAATGGTTTCTAATGTGTCTTTTAAATTTTTCGAAGGCTCCGTATAGCAATGCAACAGGTCTTTGTAGAGCACCACTCCTAGGATTTGATCGAGAGAATCGCGGTAGATGGGGATGCGGCTGTACCCTTCTGCAACAAAAAGAGGGGCGCTTTCCTCGATGGTGGAGTCAGCCGGCAATGCATAGAGATCCACCCGGGGCACCATGATTTCTTTTCCTACTCTTTCTTTAAAATTGACGAATGAAGCAATGAGTTTTTGGTCTGTGGGATCGAGATATTGCTGTAGATCGGAGTCGCGGATCATCTCCCGAATTTTGGACTTATCTGTCAAAATTCCCTCCTCCACCCCCCTCTTTTTATGCAAGGAATAGAGGAAAGAAAGAAAGGGTCCTGTGAGAGGAAATAAAGCTAGGAGATAAAGAGAAGCAAAGGGAGCTGCGATCTGTAGAAAGAAATGGGGACGTTTTTCTATCAAAAATCGGGCAAGCATCTCAGTGAGGAAGGAAGCTCCTAGAATTGCCGCGAAAGGGAAAAGCTCTACCCAAACGGGGTTTTTGTCTGCATGATGGAACGTCGCGATTCGATTGATGAGATAGATTGAGGCGGAAACGGCATAGAAAATCAGTAAGATATGCTTTGAAAGAGAGATGGAATGATAGAGGTTTTCCGATTCATGCTTACGGAAAAAAAACTTGAGAAAAGGTCGAAAAAATAAAAGAGGGGGAGAAGATGTTTTGAAAATTTCCTTAAATTGGAATTTTCCCAATCGAAGCAAGGCTCCGGAACAGAGAGTTAGGGTAAAAATTCCAAATAAAAGAAATAAGGAAAGGGCGAAAGCTGTCGGTGAGAGAGAATTCATTTCGGCAAAATCTCTAGATGTTTCCCCATGAGATGATCCATACCCTTTTTTTCCATTTTCCGCATCTTTCTTTTAGAAATAGGGTCGAGATCGTCATATTTTAACAAATGAAGAAGGCCGTGAACGATGTAGAGAAGGGTTTCCCGATAGGGGGATTCCGGACAATAGGCAAGAGCGGCTCTTGGACATACAAAAATATCCCCGAAATAGGAATCGTCCACGGGAAAGGTAATGCAGTCGGTTGGAGAGGGGTCGTCAAAAAACTGTTGATGGAGTTGACAGATTTTCTTTTCCTCTACAAAGTAGACGGAAATTTCTTCACAGGAAACGGAAAAATAGGAACAAAGAGCCTCTATAGCCTTTCGTACAGAGGCTTTCTTAATGGGAAGATCTTTCTGTCTGTTGTATACGTTTATTTTCAAGAGACTGGGGTCTTGGGAAGTCCAGTGACTTTGGTATTTTTTCCATCAACCCATCTCCCTAATTTTCGGAGTACGTCAACGCGCTCGAATCTCTTGAGCACGTTTCTTTTTTTCCCGCCTTTTCCGGCTTTTCCATAACTTGTGTGTCTGCTCATAAAATGTTATCCAATTTTAGGGATGAAACGATTGGGCGTGGTTGCGCCGGTATATGCATTGAGGTGTGGCTTGTAGCCGAGTTCCAAAGCGTCTTTTTGGGAACCTGTTTTTTTGAAAGAAACTTTTGGCCGTTTTCTGGAAACGTTCCTTTCTCTTCCCTGTTTACTGATTCTAGTCATGTTAAGTCTCCGCTAAAGAAAGCAATTATAGGAAAAGGGGAGGATTTTGGCAAGAAGAAGTTAGGATCTTTTCGGCCAAGCGAGGGAAAGGGTTGTTTTTCCATGCCGCGCGAGCCAGGCGGCGGTATCGATTTCAATTGTTTTTGCCCGAACGATCGCTTCGGAAAGCTCATCCCAAGAGGGGGCTGTGCGCGCCTCTTCAAGGAGGTCGAGCAGTTCATTATAGAACGCGTCTCCAGGATCGTTCATTCCGCTATTTACGCAGAGAGCAAGGCTGTCTTGCAGGACTTCCAGGTTTTCGAGAAAGCGGTGCTTGGCCGTTTGCAGGGACAGATCTTTTGCCATAGGAGCCTCTGAGGAGATTTTTTATGGGAAAGGGTATCAAAAAGACTTCCTTACTTCAAGAGGCCGAAAATTTTTTTACTTTTTATGTATTGTAACATGTTGATTGACAGCGAATTGCTCAAAACTTTCTCTTTTAAGAAAAGGAACGTGCAATTAAGGGGTTCAAACGTGTATGCTCATGGACGGAAATCAACAAAAGTGCGTTAAAAAACAACATGTCAAATTTTGAACAATTCTCATTACCTGCAGCCTTGGTATCTTCTCTAAAGGGTATGCAGATTACGACTCCTACCCCAATTCAAGGAGCTACCATCCCCGTTGCTTTGTCAGGGCGCGATATTTTAGCGTCGGCTCAAACAGGTTCCGGCAAAACGCTGGCGTATTTGATCCCTCTGGTTGCGAAATTGCTAGAACATCCCGCCAGCTGCGCGGTGATTTTGACTCCTACGCGGGAGTTGGCAGCTCAGGTGCAGCAGTGTTTGAGGGGGCTCCTGGGTTCCTCTGCTCCTTTTTCAACAGTGTTATTGATCGGTGGCGCTCCCATGTTTAAGCAGATGGACGCGTTGAAGCGTCGTCCTCGCTTGATTGTCGGAACTCCGGGCAGAATTACGGATCACCTCATCAGGGGCAGTCTGAAGTTGAAAAGCGCCCGTTTCCTAGTCGTGGATGAGGCCGACCGGATGCTCGATATGGGGTTTGGGGTGCAATTAGATAAAATTGCAGAATTCCTCCCCGCTGAGCGCCAAACTTTGATGTTTTCGGCTACGCTCCCGCCAAATATCGATCAGTTATCTAAAAAATATTTGACTCAGCCGGAGCGCATAGCGGTGGATTCGACGAATCTGCCGGCTCCGAAAATTAAACAAGAAGTGATTCGGACGACGAATGGGCAGAAGTTTTCTCTTTTATTGGAACAGTTGGGTCGCCGTGAGGGTTCGGTGATTATTTTCACGAAAACTAAAAGGGGAGCGGATCATCTTTCCGAAGAGCTGAAGGCTTATGGGCACAACGCGAACGCGATCCATGGCGATTTATCGCAAAATCGTCGCAACAGCGTCATCCGTTCCTTTCGCGATAGCGTCCATCGGATCTTGGTCGCAACGGACGTGGCTGCGCGGGGATTGGATATTCCTCACATCATGCATGTGATCAACTATGATTTGCCTCAATGCGCAGAAGACTATATTCATCGCATTGGACGAACGGGGCGTGCGGGTGCGGAAGGGAATGCTCTCTGTTTCGTTTCTCCCGGGGACAATGGTAAGTGGAACGCAATTGCTCGATTGATGAACCCGGAACAGGCGATGGCGGAAGGAAAAAAGGAGGCTTCGTCTCCTCGGAACTTTCGAGGACCTCGTCGCGGCGCAGGGTCGTTCCGTGGCAAAAAGCGTTTTTTTAATCAATCGCGCTAATCGCGTCTTTCTCTCATTCCATGAGCGGCTTCTGCAAGAGCCGCTCCCAGCTTTGTATGCCGTTTTTGTACTTCATCGTTTTTTACAGCCATCCCGATCGCCTTTTTTGTACCGACTAAGTAGACCTGTTTCTTACCTCGTGTGACCGCTGTATAGAGGAGATTTCTTTGCAGCAGTTTAAAATGGGACGTATGGATTGGCATGACGATGCAGGGGCATTCGCTTCCTTGAAATTTATGGACCGAAGTAGCGTAGGCTAGTACGAGATCGTCGAGCGCATTGAAATGATATTCGACCCTGTGGTCATCGAATAGAACGGAGACGATTTGTTCTTGGGCGTCTATGTGTGCGATGCGGCCGATATCGCCATTATAGACTTTCCTATCATAGTCATTGCGGATTTGCATGACTTTATCGCCTGTATGAAATCTGCGTCCTGCACGAAAAAGGGGCTGCGGGCTGGGATTGAGCTGTGTTTGAAGGGTGTCGTTGAGCAGTTCCACTCCGACGACGCCTCGTTTCATGGGAGAGAGCACTTGAATGTCTTCGATCGGGTTGAAGTTCCAACGAGCGGGGATTTCCTGCGAAACGAGGCGGACGATGATTTTTTGAATCGCTTCGGGACTTTCTGCTTCGATATAATGGAAATCGCTTTCTTCGGGGGTGTCGATGACGGGGAATTCTCCATGGTTGATTCTGTGGGCGTTGGTGACGATTTTAGAGCCTTGCGCCTGGCGAAAAATTTCTGAAAGGCGTGTGACGCCGATGAGTTCCGATTGAATCAGATCTTTTAGAACGGTACCGGCGCCTACGCTGGGCAGTTGATCAATATCGCCGACGAGAAGAAGTTTTGCGGAATCAGGAATCGCTCTGAGAAGGTGAAAAAACAAGGGAGTATCGATCATGCTCGCCTCATCGATTATAAGCAGATCGCAATCGAGCGGATTGTCTTTTCCTTTTTTAAAGCCTCCCGAGACAAAGTCTCTTTCTAGGAGGGCATGGATTGTAAAAGCTTTTTTTTTTGTGATTTGCGAAAGCCGTTTGGCGGCCCTTCCCGTGGGCGCTGCAAGGAGGATTTTGCCGGTTCTTTTTGTCATGACGTGCAAGATGGCATTGGTGATGGTGCTTTTGCCTGTTCCTGGTCCTCCGGTGATGATGTGCACCTTGTCGATCAAGGAGCGGAAAACGGCTTCTTTTTGTTGGCTCGCAAAGTGAATGTTCAATTGTTGTTCCACCCAGTGGACGGCAATCTCTCCTTGAATGGGTTTGACTGCCAGGGGATTGGATTGAAGGCGCATGAGGTCATGACTGATCCCTTTTTCATAGGCAAAATAATGGCTGAGCCAAAGGAACTGATCTTTTCTGACTAGGGTTTTTTCTTCGGCTAAGACAAGGATTTCTTTTTCCAAGAGGGGAGCTTCGACTGCAAGAATCTCCATTGCTAGGGGGAGGAAGTCTTGCTCTGGATAACAGGTGTGGCCGTCACCGGCCAGTTCCCAGAGAACATGCTGAATTCCTGCAGAGATTCTTTCATGGGATTGAAGGGCAAAGCCTAATTTCTGCGCAGCGACATCGGCTAATTTAAAACCGATTCCCAAGACATCCTTGGCTAGACGGTATGGATTTTCTTTGACTTTGGCAATGCTATGTTCGCCATAGGTTTTATAAATTCTTTGCGCATATGCGGGGCTTACTCCGTAGGTGCGCAGAAAGATCATGATGTCGCGAATTGCTCTTTGCTCATGCCACGAGTGTTTGAGGCTGTCGATTTTTTTTTCCCCCAAGCCTGCAATTTCAGAGAGCCGGTACGGCGCCTCTTCGAGGATTTTTAAAGTTTCCGAGCCAAATCGCGTGACAATTTTTTTTGCGAAGACGGGGCCGATCCCTTTGACGAGGCCCGATTCCAGATATTTTTGAATCCCGGCGAGATCGCAAGGCATTTCTACTATGTAGTCGCTCACTTCGAATTGTCTGCCGTGGGAGGGGTGTACTTTCCACGATCCTTCGCAGGCGATAGTTTCTCCCGGTTGGAGGGAGGGGATGCAGCCTACGATCACGGTTGCGTTTTTTTTCCCCGGCTCTTTCAAGCGGGCGACGGTAAAACCATTTTCGGGTTGTGTATAGACAATGGCTTCTACGCTTCCTTTGAGATGATCCATGCGTTTAGCCTATCAGATAGAGTAGGCTGGCTCAAGGGGAATTTGTTTTTTGAAGAGTTGGTTTTCCCCAGAATGAGATTGGATTTGCCTAAAAATAGGAACATTATATAGAATAGCAACTTGTTTTCAACTAATCCGGGTTAGCTCAGTGGTAGAGCAGTGGACTGTTAATCCATTGGTCGCAAGTTCGAATCTTGCACCCGGAGTTCTCTATACAAACAGGCGCTCTTAGCATCCGCTAACGAGTGCCTTTTTTGTTCTTTTGGCACACTTTTGGCACACTCCTTCACAACACTTGGCAGCAATAGGCTTGTAGAGCGATGGCTTCCTAAACGGTGTTGAACACCCTGTTTTTTAGAGCAACTGTGCCAAAAGTGCTTTTTATCCCAGGGACGCGAGAAAACCTGCCCGTTCACGGGCAGGATGAACAGGTGACCGAGCATTAAAACGAATTTTTGAATATATTGAAATTTATGGCAGAC
>CAZZLR010000058.1:0-6492 GCA_964655045.1 uncultured bacterium
GGAATCATTAGCGTCCACGCTAAAGGATTTGGATTCGTCAAAAACGATCGAGGGCCCGATGTATTCATCCCTAAACAAAGAATCGGAGGGGCTATCGACGGCGACGAAGTAGAAATAGAAATCGCTGCGGAAGTATCCGAAAAAGGGCCGGAAGGGACGGTCGTCGCCATCGTCAAAAGAAGCAAGGCCAACCTAGCCGGCATTATCGTAGCGCAGGAGGGAGAAAAATTCATTGCGTTTTCCCCCCTTCTAGGACAAGAAAAATTGATGACCGTCAGCGTCGCTCATGGGGAAACGCTCTCCAAGGGAGACCGAATCATTGGCCGCGTCGTTTCTTGGAAGGAGGCCGGCGCCTCGATAGAAACTGTGCTGCTGCAAAAGATTGGTCATATTTCCGATCCATCCGTCGATGTCGCCGCAGCGGTCGCTGAATTCAACCTCCCCGACGGTTTTTCGGTGGAGGCTGTTGAAGAAGCGCGGAAATTCGGTACAAAGGTTTCTGCAAAAAGCCAAAAAGGACGCTTGGATCTTACACAGACGGAGTGCGTAACGATCGATCCCGATACGGCGCGCGATTTCGACGACGCTATTTCCTTGACCAAGGATGAAAACGGCCATTTCCATTTAGGCGTTCATATTGCAGACGTCGCCCACTATGTCCAAGACGGAACGCATCTCGATCGCGAAAGTTTTGAGAGGTGCAACTCTACCTATTTTCCGGGGCAATGCCTCCCCATGCTCCCCGAAGAGCTTTCGAATGAGTTATGCAGCCTGAAACCAAACGTGAAAAGGCTGACTCAGTCCGTTCTAGCCGAATTTGATGCAAAAGGAGACCTTGTCCGCTATGACATTGTCCGCAGCGTGATCAAGAGTCAAAAAAGATTTACCTATAAAGAGGCCTTGGCCGTTTTAGAAAAACGGGCTAAATCTTCCCATGCCCCTCTCTTAGAAAGAATGGTGGAACTTTGCTTATTGTTAAAGCGCAAGCGTTTCGAGAGGGGCAGTATTGATTTTGCCATGACGGAAAACGCCTTGATGATCGATCAAAACGGAGTTCCCACCCATATCGAGAAAATCGAATATGACATTACCCACCAAATGATTGAAGAATTCATGCTCAAGGCCAATGAGCTGGTAGCAATCCGTCTCAATGCTCGAGGAAAAACATTGATCTACCGCGTGCATGAAGAGCCGAACGCCGAATCTTTTAAGGATTTTTATGCTTTTGCGCGAATGCTCGGATTTCATCTTCCTCCTCAACCGACTCATCGGGACATTCAGAAGCTATTTGAAAACGCCAAAAATTCTCCTCTGCTTTCCCAGCTTTCCGTAAGCTTTATCCGCAGCATGCGTCTAGCCGCTTATTCGGCCGATAATATTGGGCATTATGGGTTGGCTTTGGAACATTATTGCCATTTCACCAGCCCCATCCGCAGATATACCGACCTGATCATCCAGCGTCTTCTATGGGATGAAATTCCGGAGGGATGCAATATCCAGCAAATTGCGGCAAAGTGTTCGGAAAAAGAACGTCTTTCCTTTCGTGCCGAAAGCTCGGTCCTTCTATTGAAAAAACTCAGATTGGCAGCGACCTATTGGCAGCAAGATCCTGACCGCGTCTATTCCGCGACCATTACGCGTATCAAACCATTTTCTCTTTTTTTCGAGGTGCCCCTATTCAATCTGGAAGGTTCTTTGCATATCTCTGAAATCGGCACGGATTATTATGAGTATGACGCGCTGCGCATGACCTTCACCGGAGAGCATACGGGAAAAGTGTTTAAAGCCGGCCAAGAAATTTATCTCGTCTTGTCCGACGTGAATTTTCTCATGCAGCAAGCGTCGTGGAGGCTCAGTGCTCCCCCGCCTACTCCCAGAGCAAAAAAACAAAAAAGCCGCTTGCGCAAAAGCTGATGAATCGCTCATGATAGGGTCATGCGTTCAACCTGTCGAGATGCCTCGTGAAAAAAAGTTTTCTGACAGGACTGGCCACATTAATTCCTCTTGCCATCACGTTTTGGTTCGTTTCTTTTATCGTTCATTTCTTGACCAAACCCTTTGAACAATTTGTCCACTCTTTTCTACTCTCCCGCGCCTCCCCCATGCAGCGCATCCCTGCCCAGGCCGCTACATGGATTACCCAGGCCTGCATCTTAATCGCCCTTTTTTGCTTCACCCTTTTCCTCGGCATGGCCGCCCGACGTTATTTCTTCGATCGGCTCATTCGATTCGGCGATCCCATTGTGTCCAAAATCCCCTTGGTCAATAAAATTTATAAAACTTCCAAAGATATCGTTGTCGCTCTCTTCAATACAAAACAGCAGTCCTTCCAACAAGTCGTTCTCCTCCCCTTTCCCTACCCCGGCGCCTACTGCCTCGGATTAATCACCAACAGCACTCCCTCCGCCTGCCTCGACCAGGCGCAAAAAGAATGGGTGTCCATTTTTATCCCCACGACGCCGAACCCCACAACAGGCTACTTAGTCATGCGCCAGAAATCGGACCTCATTTATCTTCAAATGAAACCGGATCAAGCGATCCAATATATTATTTCTTGCGCAGTCGTACAACCAAAGGGGCCTTCTTGAAAAAATATTTTCTCACCGGGCTCGCCCTTTTGCTTCCCTTAGCTTTAACTCTGATGATTCTCATTTTCTTGATCAATTTTTTTACAGCGCCTTTTGTCCATCTTGTGGAAAACCATATTGTCGGAACCGATCGCCTTTCCCCTGAAATGACGCTGTTTATTTCGAGGATTTTGTCTTTGATTCTTCTCGCATTATGCATCCTTCTTCTGGGAAGCGTAACGAGGTGGTTCTTCATCAAACATCTTTTGGCTGCCACGAACCTTCTCTTATCCCGCACTCCTTTAATCAAAACGGTCTATACAATCAGCCGAGATATTGTGGCTGCTCTTTTTTCTCTCGATGGGAAAAAAGCGTTTAAATATCCTCTGATGATCCCTTTCCCCCATCCTTCTCTGTACACGATAGGATTTCAAGCCGGCGAGGTCGCGCAAGAAATTCAAGAAGCTCTCAAAGCACCGTTTGTTTCGGTATTCACCCCTACAGCGCCCCATCCCATTACGGGGTTTCTTCTTTTTATTCCCGAAAAAGATGCACGTAAGATCGACATGAGCAACGAAGAGGCAGTCAAGTTCATCGTCTCCTGCGGTCTCATTTGTCCTGAAAGAGCCTCTGAGAAATCGAAATGATTCCCTTTTCGGAAACCCGCGTCGTTTTTTTTCAAGCCGCCGATGCCGCAGCGAAATGCAAAAAAATCGTAGAAATGGCGCGATTCCATTTCACCCGCCGAGAATCCCTTCTTTTGTTTACAGAAGACGAAAAAGCGCAGCGTTTTGTCGATGAACTTCTTTGGAAATTCCCTTCCCACAGCTTCCTGCCTCATCAAGCAACGGATGAGAAAACGGAAGAAAAAATCGCCATCACAAAAAGCAAAATCAATGTGAATCAAGCTCTTTTCGCTTTCAACCTTTGCTCCACCCCCCTCTTTCTTCCGGGATTTAAACTAATTTATGACTTTGAAGACTTTTCAACGCCTCATAAAAAACATCTTTCCGAAACTCGTTTCAACGCCTATAAAAATCAAAAACTTCTTTTAGAATCAAGACCATAAGCGAAGAAAAAATATTGCTGGGGAATATTTTTTCAAAACCGTATACTCGTCCCGAAAACCGAAAATCCAGTAGGAATCACTTTTCATGGTCGTTAAAAAAGTCGCCTCGTTCTACACACTCAATCAGTTGAGAAAAACACTGCGCCATGCGCATCGAACCTATCGCAGAAAAATGGGTTCTCTCGACGCCTCTGCAAAACAACAAATCGAAGCGCATCTTCATGCTCTGCAAACGGCTCTCGATCAAAAAGACGTCCGCAGCGCCTCCCGCATTGGAAAACAACTGGAAGATGTATCGCGCAAGCTCATGCCTAAAAGTTTTTGGGATCGGACGCGCGATTTCCTTGGAGCGATTTTGTTTGCTTTGTGCGCGGCCATCCTAATTCGCACGATGTGGTTCGAGCCGTACACCATTCCGACGGGATCGATGCGTCCTACGTTGAAAGAGGGAGACTTCCTTGTTGTTTCCAAAACAGATTACGGCATTAACGTTCCTCTCCGTTCCGCTCAATTTTATTTTGATCCTTCCTTGGTGCAGCGGGGGGATATTTTTGTCTTCTCCGGCGATCAGATGGATATTCAAGATGCCGATACAACCTATTTTTATTTGTTCCCCGGAAAAAAACTTTTTGTCAAACGACTCATGGGCAAGCCCGGAGACACCTTATACTTTTATGGAGGACAGATCTACGGAATCGACGCACAGGGCAAAGAAATCACCGATTTGCGCTACTCCCCATGGGCTCGTTCCTTGGAACATATCCCTTTCATCCGATTTGACGGCAAAGTATCCGTATCCGATCTCAGACAAGGCGTGTTTCACGCAGCCACGTTTTATCAAATGAATCGGCCTGTGGCAAAATTATCCGTAGGCTCTCTAGGTCAAGTACAGGGGGAAGTTTTATCCGAAAGGGCGAAAGCGCCCCTTGCGCACTACAGTGATCTCTGGGGACTGAAAAACTATGCGATGGCACGCTTGCTCAGTCCTGCCGAAGCCGATCAATTGCATCCCGGATTGCGTAGCGAATTAGGAAGCGGCATGCTCTACTTAGAACTTTCGCATCACCCGAGCATTTTGGGGGGAAAGATCATCCGAGATGAATCCAATCGCCTTCGACCCGATCTCAGTGTGGAAACTTCTTTGATGGCGCTCAATCCGGATCAAGTGCAGAAAATCGCTCTTCATCTCACCACGGCAAGGTTTATAGTCGAAAAGGGGGTTGCCTATCGCTATGGCATGACGGTGCGCGATCCGGCCAGCCTCCCCTACCTGCCGAAGCTGCCCGGCGTCCCTGACGGCACCTATGAGATACAAAACGGGACGGCTTACCAGGTTTTATGGGGCAATTTCACCAAGAAACTACCCGCGGAACACCCTCTCTATAATCGAAGCGCGGAGCGGGTACAGACGCTCTATAATCTAGGCATCGAATTTCTCCATTTTTATAGCCCTGGAAAAAACAATGCGTTGCTTCCCTCCCGTTATGCCTATTTTCGCGAAGGGGATCTTTACTTGCTAGGCGCACCGATTGTTGCCAAGAGCGCACCTGAAATGACCCTCTTCCTGAAAAGGGAATATACACGGCAGGCGATGTCTACATCAGTACACCCCTACCTTCCTTTTGACGACGAGCCTCCACCCCTTTCTTCCAATGGAGAAATCGATAAGGAATTTATTCGGAAATATGGTTTTACCATTCCCGACAACCAGGTTTTGGCTTTGGGAGATAACCATGCTATGAGCGGGGACAGCCGTCAGTTTGGGTGCGTTCCCGACCACAATATCCGGGGAAGGCCTTTTCTCCTTTTTTGGCCTCCAGGGGAACGCTGGGGGCGTTTGCCCCAGCCCATCCATTCTTTCTTCACGTTTCCCAATCTTTTTATTTGGATAAGCGCCGGTGCCATTACAGCCGCCTTTTTTTATATCAATCGTAATACCAAAAGAAAGAAATAACGCCATATCTGAGCTGCGTGAAATCTGTCGATGTTCACTTCGTCATGGCCGCTTGCGTCATCAGGCTAAATTTTTCTTGATACAGCTGAATCAGCGAAGCGATTTGTTCTTCCAGAGCGTTTTTGGGAAGAATATCTCCATGGCTCAACAGGTTCAAGTCAGCTATATCCCAGCTCTGTGCCAGGCGGGCGTCGAAATGCTTTGCATACAAGGCAACTTCTTTTTTAAGTTCCTCATCCTTAAAATGCAAGGAAGCCTGTTGCATTCGATCGAGCTTTTCCATCTTGAGCACTGAAAGCATCGTTCTTTTTTCCATAGGAGACGCGTTCGGAAGGCTGAGAGCCGAAGCCTTGAGCTCATATTCGAGATCCAATGCGATCAATGTATTCTCGTCGGCATTTTTCCCCGACCCCGGCGCCATTTGGCGCAGCTGAGTGAAGTAAGAAATTCCTTTCTTCTGCCCTGCGTCCACTAAGGAGGCGGCGGCAAATCGAACCTTTTTCGTAAACGGAGACTCTTTTTGTCCCTCCACGGCTGCTAAAAGCTCCCGGTTTCTCTCCGCCTGAAGCGTCTCCGCGCGCGCCTCCCAATTTTGCCATTCCGGGCTGATCCCGGCACGCAAGGAAGCGAGCTGCTTCAGCGCCCCCTTTTCATTTTGATAAACGCTATTCATATCGTTCAAAAATTTACTATACTCCCCTGCTTCATAAGCTTTACGGATGGCGGCCACAGCCTCCTGTCCGTTTTGCAATCCCTGCACAGTCACTCCCTGCGCCGGAGGAGGGGCGGAGAACCCTGTTACCCCTAAGGGAGAAACAATTGCCAACAACGCACAAAACAAAATATTTATTTTTTTCATACAATCACCTTTCATAATCAATTTGATTATACATAATAAAAGA
>CAZZLR010000059.1:0-6446 GCA_964655045.1 uncultured bacterium
AAAAAACAGAAGCGCGGAGAGCCACCTCAATCAGCGGCTCCCGCACAAAAATAGTAGCATTGATTTCAAAAGTTTACAACTCTTTAAAGACCTTTGAGTGTAACTTTCGCTCCCGCTGCTGTGATTTTCTTTTGGATTTCTTCCGCTTCTGCTTTAGGACAGGAAGCTTTCAAATCTTTTGGAGCACCTTCCACAAGGTCTTTCGCTTCTTTCAGACCCAGACCTGTGATTTCACGCACCGCCTTAATGACAGAAATTTTCTTGTCATCGGGAATAGGCGCTTCGAGTATGACTTTGAAATCTGTCGATTCCGAAGCCGCCTCTGCTACGGCAGGCGCCGCTCCTCCGGGAGCTGCCGCTACAGCTACAGCTGCCTGAACACCCCATTTTGCTTCTAATTTTTCTTTCAGCTTCGCCATATCAAGCACAGAAAGTTGGCTCAGCTTGTCGACGATTTCGTCTAAATGTTGACTCATGATTATTTTCTCCTCAATTTTTCATTCACTTTTTTGTTCTGAGGAAGCCATAAAAGCTTCCATAACGGATAGCGTTTGAGACAGGGGCGATACAAGGAGCCCCAGAAGGATCGCACGCATTCCTTCGAGTCCTGGAAGTTTGGACAGTGCCTCTAAATCAGATCCGGGAACAAATTTCCCTTCGACTTTTCCACATAATACTTGGAAGATCTTTCCATTTTCTTCCGAAAATCGGTAGATCAGTTTCGTAGATGGCATCGCATCCGTCTGACCGACAAAAATCACTCCGATATGTCCGTCAAGAAGAGATGCGTCGACAGTAAAGCCTGTCAGCGCGGCGGCTTTCATAAACACCTGCTTACGAACAACCTCGAAAAATCCGCCCGACTTGGCCAGTTGATGACGCAACTGCCAAGATACGTTCGGTTCCAGTTTTTCATAGCGGGTGATAATCATCGCTGAAGATCCATCGATCTTGTCTTTAATTTCATGCAATAGGAGCGCTTTTTCTTTTCTCATGATCAATCCCCTTTATCCCAACTGTAAAGATTGCAGATCAATTTTCACACCCGGACCCATGGTCGAGGAAAGATACAGCGATCGGAAAAAATTCCCCTTCGCGCTCGCAGGGCGAGAGCGGGAAACTGCCTGGAGAAGCGTCCGCAGATTCTCTGCGAGATGAGACGCACTGAAGGAGAGTTTTCCCACAGCGTTGTTCACATTCCCCGTCTTATCGACTTTAAATTCGATTTTCCCGGCCTTCACTTCCTTCACGGCTTTGACCACATCGGCGGTAACTGTTCCTGCTTTAGGCGTTGGCATTAATCCTCTCGGCCCAAGAACCTTTCCTAGTTTTCCGAGCTCCCTCATCATGTCCGGCGTACAAATCAGCGCCGAAAAATCTGTCCATCCTCCTTTGATCTTCTCTAAAAGATCATCGGACCCGACAAAATCCGCCCCCGCTTCGAGAGCTTCCTTTGCCTTATCTCCCTTCACGATGACAACGACCGTGATTTTTTGACCCGTACCATGAGGCAGAGAAACGGTTCCGCGCACAAGCTGATCCGATTTCTTAGGATCCACGCCGAGCCTTAAAGCAGCGTTGACCGATTGGTCAAACTTCAAAGGAGGGCATTTCTTCAACAACGCAACAGCGTCCTCTAAATTGTAACTCTGTTTTACGTCAAACATCCCGTCGATTTTCTTCATTCGTTTTGATCGATGCGCCATCTTACCCCTCCGCAATATCCACACCCATAGAACGGGCGGTTCCCATCACCATCATCTCAGCAGCTTCCATCGAAGCTATCCGCATATCTTCCGCTTTGACTTTGGCGATTTTGCTAACCTGCGCGCGGGTCATTTTCCCCACCTTATCGCGGTTTGGCACCTTCGATCCCGATTCAATACCCAACTCTTTCAAAATCATGCGGGATACCGGAGGCTGCCGCAGAATAAAAGTGAAAGTTTTATCTTGATAAACGTTGATCACCACGGGAAGAACATCCCCGGGACGGTCTTGCGTTTTCGCATTGAATTCTTTGCAGAAGGCCATAATATTCACCCCTGCGGAACCCAGCGCCGGGCCTATAGGCGGCGCGGGATTCGCTTTTCCTGCAGGAATTTGCAGCTTGATCTGCTTAACTAGTTTTTTTGCCATTCTTCTTCCTTTAGCCAAAAGTTCCCAAAACTTTCAGCCTATGAGTTCCAACGAAGAGCCTTTCAAAGCTCTCCTCCTCATTGGTTTAATCGCTCAAGCCTTCCGCAGTGGACTGTTCCACCTGCCAAAACTCGAGATCATCGACGCGTGTATCGCGCCCGAAAATAGAGACAGTTACGCTTAAGCGCCCCTTCTCGTGATTCACTTCCGTAACTGTGCCGACAAAGTTGACGAAGACGCCATCGGTGATCTTGACCTTATCGCCCACTTCCACCTTATGCTTCTGCACAACCCCTTTTTGCCGATCTTCCAATTCCTTCATGATATCTGCCACCTCTCGATCGGAGAGGGGAGTTGGCTTTTCGCCCCCCAGAAAATCGAGGACGCCGGCAGATCCTTTAATATAGGCCCAAGCCTCTTCGCTCAGGTTCATCTTGACGAGGAGATATCCGGGCCACATTTTCTTTTCGCTAATCTTTTGCCGCCCTTGTTTCACTTCGGAGATATTTTCGCTAGGAATCAAAATTTCGGAAATCTCCTCCTTCATTGCGTCGGATAGAAATTCCTCAATCGCCCGCTTTACTTTCCTCTCCTGACCCGAAAAAACTTGCACGACGTACCATTTATGCATATTCTCTTCCCTTACCCGAAAATCGCCTGAAATATACTATTCGCAGCCTTCAAACAACCGCCAATCCCCAAATCGATTGCGTATACCGTGAACCCAAAAATAAAAGTAGCCATGATCACCGCTTTCGTGCAAAAAATCAAATCAGACTTTGATGTCCAAGTCACTTTTTTAAGCTCGCTCCGCACGTCTCGAAAATAAGAAAACATCTTCTTTCCTTCCACGCTCTGATCCACTGCCATGTTCCACCCTATCAATGCATTCGGTAACGAGTGCGGAGGGACTCGAACCCCCGGCCCGCGACTTTGGAGATCGCTGCTCTACCAACTGAGCTACACACCCATCAGGACGGAAGCACGCGCCTCCGTCCCCTCTTTCCTATTTCAGAATCTTCGTAACCGTTCCGGCGCCGATGGTCCTTCCCCCTTCACGGATTGCAAAGCGCATCCCTTCTTCCATCGCGATCGGATGGATCAGTTCTGCAATCATCTCCACGTTATCGCCGGGCATCACCATCTCGGTTCCCGCTGGCAATTCTACCGTTCCCGTTACATCCGTTGTGCGGAAATAAAACTGCGGACGATATCCGGTAAAGAATGGCTTATGACGCCCTCCCTCATCTTTATTCAAGACATACACAGTTCCCTGGAACTTAGTATGCGGCGTACAGGTTCCCGGAGCTGCCAGCACCATTCCCCGCTCTACATCCCCTTTCTCAATTCCGCGGAGAAGAGCTCCCACGTTCTCACCAGCCAGAGCTTCATCCAACACTTTATTGAACATCTCCAGACCCGTTGCCACGGTATCTCTTGTTTCACGGATTCCCACGAGCTGGATCTTGTCGTTCACACGAATTCTACCGCGCTCTACGCGACCCGTCACCACCGTTCCCCGACCGGAAATTGAAAAGACGTCTTCAATCGGCATCAAGAAAGGTTTATCTACTTCACGCACCGGCGTAGGGATTTTTTCATCCACTGCTTCCATCAGCTTCAAGATCGACTGAACATAAGTCGGATCTCCTTCAAGAGCCTTCAAAGCCGAACCGCGAATGATCGGAACATCTTTATAGCCTTTGGACTCGAGAAGCTCCATCAATTCCATCTCAACCAGTTCTACGAGTTCTTCGTCCCCTTTGCTGATCATGTCCATCTTGTTCAAGAAGACAACAATCGCAGGAACACCCACTTGCTTCGCCAAAAGAATGTGTTCTTTTGTCTGAGGCATAGGACCATCTGTCGCAGCCACGACGAGAATCGCTCCGTCCATCTGCGCCGCACCCGTAATCATATTCTTCACATAATCCGCGTGGCCGGGGCAATCGACGTGCGCATAGTGGCGGCTTTTTGTTTCATATTCAACGTGGGACGCGTTGATCGTAATCCCGCGCGCTTTTTCCTCAGGCGTATTGTCGATCGA
Source organism: uncultured bacterium (assembly GCA_964655045.1). Classification (GTDB taxonomy): domain Bacteria; phylum Chlamydiota; class Chlamydiia; order Chlamydiales; family SM23-39; genus CAIPFQ01. Next base: position 4,184 of record CAZZLR010000059.1, read on the forward strand.
AGCGTAATCGCGGAACTTCGCACCGCCCGACTCAGCCAATACCTTCGTGATTGCGGCAGTCAACGTCGTTTTACCATGGTCAACGTGGCCAATCGTTCCGATGTTCACGTGAGGTTTTTCTCTTTTGTAAGCTTCTTTTGCCATTTTCTTGAATCCTCCATTCTTTGTTCTTGCCCAAGATAGGAATTGAACCTACGACCACTTGCTTACCATGCAAGTGCTCTACCACTGAGCTACCTGGGCATATTTTCGGCACGCCCTATGCGATGCCGCGAAAACACACAAGCTTAAGGTACTTGGAAAATAAAATCAATCCCTTATTCAAACCCGCTACTTTTGACGATATACAATCCTAGCTTTCGTCAAGTCGTAAGGCGACATCTCGACAGTCACGGAATCTCCTGCATACACGCGGATGTTTCTCATTCGCATCTTTCCACTGAGATGCGCAATCACGCGCATCCCGTTTGCAAGGATCACGCTAAAATTCATGTTGGGCAGCAGTTCTTCGACCTGGCCCTCCATCTTGATAGTTTCTTCTTTCGACATAGGCTATTTGACTCGGAAATGCTTACAATCAAATAGGATTTCCGCTATTCTGTCAACAACAAACGAGGAATATGAGCGAAACACTGCAAAAAAAGATCCTTTTGACAAAAGATATTTTCTCCCCGCTCCCCTCGGCGGAAGAGCGTTTTTCCGCGTTGATCGCGATGGGACGAAAGCTTTCCCCTTTTCCGGAAGAACGAAAAACACAAAAAAATCTTGTCGCAGGGTGTCAAAGCCGCCTCTATCTCTATTCTGAAATAATCGAAGGAAAACTTTTCTTTTACGCAGCGTCCGACGCTTTGATTTCTGCGGGGCTTGCCGCCCTCCTCCTCTCCCTATATAATGGAGAAACTCCGGAAACGGTTCTCCGTTCTTCCCTCGATTTCCTCGAAGACTTCAAAATCCGCGCCTCCTTATCGCCCAATCGATCCAATGGATTGAGCAATATTCATTTACGCATGAAGCAAGAAGCCTTGCAACAAATTCTGCTTACGCAGTAAAATAAATGCGAAAAGAAACCAAGTTGAAAAAAAATGAATATTACAAAACCGACAAATCCTTTATTCACCCTCCTCTCCAAAGAAACATTGGAACAAGAGATTGCCTCGAAAAAATTTCTTTGCACAAAAAATGAATGGTGCGGCACCTTAGTGCGCGCAACCCTCATTCTCTGCGCAACTGCCTCCACTTGCTCGGTCGTCGCCCTATCCGTTCTTTTTTTTGCAGGATTTTTATTCCCCATCCCCCTGATAACGACCCCCATTCTTGCCGGGGCGTTCCTCATCAGCGGCTTGGGGTTTGCGCTGCTCACGAGTTACTGTCCTCCGCAAAAATTCTTTATATTGGCCGAAAAAGAAAAATTTGAATTCTCCGTCCTAGAAAAGATCAAAAATCTCTCTCCATACAACGGGGGTGAAAAAAAACCACTTCTATACGAAATAGAACAACACTACCAATGTTGGGTGGAACAGCTCAACGCGTTGCATCAAAGGCTGCAACAGGAAGAAACAGACTCCCCTAGCCAGTGGGAAGAACGGTGGGATCTTCGCGAAAAAGTTTATTATCCGGCGATGCTCGTCGCGGCTTTTGCCCAGCATGTCATCAAATGCCCCACAGAACCTCAATCCGTGCGATGCATAGACGATCTCGAACAGATCGGCTCCATTTCTTTTAAAGGAGTCTTAGAAAGGTACAGCGAACGCTCCACTCATGGCTTTTCCCCCTATATGCAGTTATCGAACGGCGAGATAATCTGCATTGAACATTTTCAACCGACCCCTACGGAACAGGATATCGAGAAACGAATCAAGGAGATCTATCTCCTCTTCCAGGAGAAGACCGATAACAACACTATCGATTGATGCATTGTATGAGAGCCGCCGCCGCGGCCACCCGTAAGATAGGAAACGGTTCCCTAAGCACTCCCAAAAGAAAACTAAAAGAGGCTTCCGTTCCAATTTTTCCCAGCGCCTCCAAAATATGCAATTTACGTTCGTGATCCGCTTCCCCGTAGGCTCCTTGCAAAACGCTCAAGACGGAAGGGTCCTGTCCCATCATGGCTAAAACCAAACACGCTTGAAGACGGATATTGGGATCTTCTTCCTGCAAGCACCCTCTCACGACATCCAAGGAAGATTCGTCCCCTTCCTGCAACAAGGTCGCAGCCGCAACACCCGTAATACCCCAGCTTTTTTTCTGTAAGAAACTTTTTAAC
>CAZZLR010000060.1:0-2502 GCA_964655045.1 uncultured bacterium
GTCGCTATCGATCCTGAGCACATCCTGTTATATGACCTCCACGGAATTCACTCCGGCTCATCTAGGATTGGGCATTTTGTTTGGAGCTTTGTTCGGAGCCGCTTTCATCGGATGCGATCTCCTCTTAAAAAAACTGTCCCTGAAAATGTTTAATCTTGCCGCTCTGGGAATATTTCTCGGGCTTTTCTTGGGAGAATCGTTAGTTCTCCTTTTTAAGGCGATCATCGCCATCGGTTCCGCATCTCAGGGGATTGCCTCATTCCCGTTAGAAATGGTTCAAGTATTCCTCCTTCTTTTTGGAATTTACGCAGGCGTTCTCATTACAACGCGCTCTTCTGAAGAACTACATATCAGTATTCCCTTCATGAAATTCACTCCGGCAGATAAAAAGAAAAAAGATCTTCTCGTCGATCTCTCAATCCTATCCGATGCGAGAATCTTCGATCTGGCTGCCTCGGGACTTTTAGATTCACAGCTTGTCATCCCCCGCTTTCTCGTCAAAGATCTCTATACGCAATCGGAATCTCTCGAAGAACAATCCCGCGCCAAGGCAAAAAAATCCTTGGAAATCATCAAGAAGCTCGAAGAGCTTCCGGACTTAGAGTTCCGCTATAGCGACATGGACTTCCCCGATACCAAAAATTCTTTAAGTAAAATGATTCGATTGGCACGTTTGCAAAACGCAAATATTATTACGGCCGACATGAGCCAAGTCCAAATTCCTGCGATCGAGGGAGTTCGTTTCATCAACCTTCATGAACTGGCCAAAGCGCTCAAGCCTTTGATGCAAATGGGAGAGCACCTCACCATCAAGATCCAAAGGTATGGAAAAGAGCCTAAACAAGGCGTGGGCTATTTAGAAGATGGAACGATGGTCGTGGTCAACGGGGGTGGTGAATTCATTGGAGAAGTCGTGGATGCGCAGGTTCTTTCAGTCAAGCATACAGCCTCGGGACGCATGGTCTTTTGCAATGCGTTGACAGAAAAAGATTATCTCCCAAGTTACAACGGTCATGATGAAGAAGAATAGAACAGTGCTGTGATGCAAGGGCTTGGCAGCGATATCATTGAAATCGAGAGAATCCGTGCCAGCATAGAAAAGCACGGATCTCATTTTCTACAGCGTCTTTTTTCTCAAGAAGAACAAAACTACTGTCTACAATTTCAAGATTCGATTCCCCACTTTGCGGGAAGATTTGCAGCAAAGGAAGCAGTAGCCAAGGCGCTTGGAACGGGCTTTGGGGCAGAGCTTGCTTGGCTGGACTTTGAGATTCTCAATAACGGCCAAGGAAAACCAATGGTTCTTTTCAACGAGGCATCGTGTCGGAGATTTTCCAATCCCCGTGTTCAGATCACCATCAGCCATTGCATCCACTATGCGATGGCCGTCGCGGTTTGGCTGTGAAGAAGATTCTTCTCATCAAAATCAGTTCCCTGGGAGATATCATCCACACTCTGCCTGCTCTGAGCGATGCCAGGGAAGCCATCGCCGACTTTCAGGTCGACTGGGTAGTCGATAAGAACTTTCAGGAAGCGGCTGCATGGCATCCTGCTGTACGGCGTACGATCCTCTCCGAACACAGGCAGTGGCGTAAAACTCCGCTCCGTTCGCTCCCCTCTTTGGCTCGATTTTTAAAAAATCTTCAAGAAGAAAAATATTCTCTCATTCTCGACGGACAGGGAAGTTTGAAAAGCGCTATATTCGCCTTTTGCGCAAAAGGATCGATCGCAGGATTTGATCGACATTCTATTCGTGAAAAACCGGCGCACCTTTTCTATGAACATTCCTATTCCGTTGCAAAAAATCTTCATGCGATCAAACGGCTGCGCCTCCTGTTTTCTCAATGTCTTGGATACCCTCTTCCCATAAGCGCTCCTCATTTTGCCATCCCCCCGGAAAAACTCATCAAACCCTCTTTCGATATTCCTTCCCCATTTCTTATGTTCATCCCGAACGCAGGATGGAAGACAAAACTCTGGCCTGAAAGCCACTGGAAAGAATTAATCTCTCTGACCAATCAGCAAGGATATACAGTGCTTATTCCTTCCGGAACGCCGGAAGAAAGAATCCGCGCAGATCGTCTCACCAACCCCTTTCCGAAAGCGTGGGCTCTCCCCCGGCTCTCTCTTTCAGAAATAGGCTACTTACTCACGCAAGCGCAAGGATGTGTCAGCGTCGATACGGGACTCAGCCACCTCGCCGGCGCGCTCGACGTGCCCACAGTAACCCTCTATGGAGCTACCGATCCCCAACGAATTGGAGTCTATGGGGAAAAACACAAACATCTTTTTCTTACAAAATCTTGCTCTCCTTGCCTTAAAAGGTTTTGCCGTCTGCAAAGAGGCTTGTTTCACAAGACCGGTCGATGGCATCCATTCTGCAATACCCAAAAACAACAAGAGGATTCCTCCCCTCCCTGTCTTTTTGATCTTACGCCCGAGAAGGTGTTTTATGCTTTAAAAGAACATATATTCGCTCCTTACTTGACTGATGAACTAATT
>CAZZLR010000060.1:2512-6340 GCA_964655045.1 uncultured bacterium
TTTAAAAGAACATCTTAGAATAACAGACTTATCGAATCGTATTGTTTAGAAAAAATAATTTAGCATATTTATAATAGGCAGTATGGGCATTATAAAGAGAAATCACAAAGCCCTCTCTGCCTCCGAGGAACCCCCGTTTCAGAAAATAATTTTTGAAAAATGCCGCAGCGCCATGAGCGATCGCTTTTTTAAGAGACGATGGCCTCCCTTTATTTTGTTCCGCAAATAAAGTGGTGTAAAGCTGCATTTTAGATAAAAAATCGTCGATGGAACGATACGGCGTATGCAAGAGGGCTCCTTGCAAATCTATCTTCTTCATCGATTCGCTCAAAATCTTCTCATGTACCGTATCATCCGAAAATCGAGTTTCCTCACGGTGATAGAGACGGACAATCCGATCAGGGTACCAACCGGCGCAGCATTTCATTCTCTTCCCATGAAAATAGTTATGTCGATCCACTGTATACACCGTTTTCGGATCGAGAGAAAGGCGCAAAATCTCATTGGCGAGCCCCTCAGACACCACTTCATCGCTATCAATGGAAAGGATCCAATCGAAACGCGCTAAGCGGGCAGCTGCGTTATGGGTAGATCCAAATCCTTGAAAAGGAATTTCCGCAATGCGGACATTGGCATACTCCCTTGCAATGGCAAGGGTGGCGTCTTGCGACCCCGTATCGCATACCAGAACCTCAGGAAATCTTTGCAAAGCATGCAGACTCTGTTCTAGAGTTTTCGCAGCATTTTTCGTCAGTATCGTAACAGAGATGGGATGAGTCATAAAGAAAAAGGGAGAAGCCAGCTTAGGATCACATTATTCACATTCTGAGGAGCCGATTTTGCAAGGACGCGACGAAGATATTCGGCGCGCAACGTCCCCCATACCCCCACTCTATATCCATAACGAATACCTATATCAATCGTCTTTTCGCGCACTTTCGCATACCCCGAAAAATGATCGACGTCAATATGCGTGTGGCGCCCATAGCCATTGATCCCGCTTGCATAAAGAGCCCACTTATGTAAATCCTCCCGATTCATCTCCAAAGAAATAATCCCCCTAACCCAGGGAGCCCCCCGATTTGCATGCCCTACAGCGCCAAACATCCATGCGCGAAAACGCCATGTGTCGCTTGCATCGAATTCCTTACCCAGTGAAAAATTCAACTCAAAATCGAGATTGCCATGGGAAGGGCAGCTAACGTCTTTCAAACTGCTCGACGCCGTCAACCGAGCGCTCACCCCGGTGGCAAAACTGACGGGATCTCCGATAATGTCATCTACCCAGAGATACCGCGCCTGGAGGGCCAGAGTGCGGAAATTGAAAGAAACTGCCGTCGTATCGGCAAACTGAAGATCCATATCCATATCCCATACGGGGGAGGGGGAAAATTCCAATCCTGAGTATAAAAGATTATCGTAAAAGAAATGGTGATAGGGAGGCCGCGCATTTTGCACCGAATTAAACCAGCTATACGAATAAGATTGGAGGAAATGAAATTCGAACACTTCTCCAAACCAAGGCTGCACTTCGATAGCGCACCCTACCCCTCCCACAGTCAGGAACGCGGCCGCCCAGCGGAAAATCATTCCGACTCCTTCTCCGCAAGCCACCGTTCCGCATCCAAAGCTGCCATGCAGCCCGTTCCGGCAGCGCTCACCGCTTGACGGTACACAGGATCTTGCACATCTCCGCAAGCAAATACCCCTGGCGTCGACGTGCGGGTCGAACCGGGTTCTACCTGAATATAACCAACGGCATTTGTTGCAAGCTGCCCTTGCAAAAATTCAGTATTCGGCCTGTGGCCAATGGCGAAGAAAACACCGCCGGCTTCCATAAGCCGAGCTTCTTGCGTCTTCAGATTTTTAACGAGAACGCCGCGGACGATTTGATCTCCGGTCACTTTTTCCACAACGCTATCCCATAAAATCTCTATCTTCGGATGACGCTGCGCCCGATCAGCCATTACCTTAGAAGCCCGCAGCGCATCGCGCCGATGCACGAGATATACACGGCTTGCGTAACGCGTCAAAAACATAGCCTCTTCTACGGCGCTGTCGCCCCCGCCGATGACAAAAACGTTTTTATTCCGAAAAATGGGCGCAGCCCCGTCGCATACGGCGCAAGCGCTCACCCCTTTTTGCCAAAATTCTCCGTCCCGCGCTCCTTCGATCTCCAATCTTTTCGCCGTTGCCCCCGTTGCGATAATCAATGCGCAAGCCCGTTCCGTGCGCGAGGCGCTGACAACGACAAAAGGAGAAGAAGAAAGATCCACACGCACAGCGTCCTCGGAGAGGATCTCCGTTCCACAGTGCAATGCCTGCTGCTTGAATTTTTCCATTAACTCAGGACCTAAAATACCCTGAGGAAACCCGGGATAATTTTCCACGTCGGTTGTTGTCATAAGCTGTCCCCCCGGAGAACCGCCCGAGGCGAATCCTTCGAAAAGAAGAGGTTTAAGGTTGGCCCGCGCCGCATAAATAGCGGCCGTATACCCGGCAGGCCCTGACCCGATGATGATTACTTTTCTTAGATCCATAGGTAAAACTCGAAGATTAAGTTGGATCTATCCTATCTTCTCTTCGAGTTTCGCTCAACAGGAAGTAGAGGCTCGGGCCTTAAAGCCTGGAATTGTGTTGGTTTAGAAGGGGCTTCGAATCCTGAAAAATCCGACCCTTAAGAGCCGGGTTTCCCATCTCGGGTTGATCAACCGGCGATGAGAATCGTCCGCTCGACGTCATTCCATTCGCCGGGCACTTTCGTTTTTTCATTGAAAAGCTCTAAGCGGATTGTATGCTTCCCTTTGGAAAGGCCGTAAATATAGTAAGGCTGCCAGGACGAAAGATCTCGAATGACTCGTCCGTCAATCGAAAGGCGCACTTTATAACCGTCGGGCGATAGATCGCAATTGGCAATCAGGAAATCGAGTAAAACGGGCTGATTCGCCGTCAACTTGATTTGATCGCCCGGCTCATTGAAAGTCAGATACGGCTTGGAAAAGTCGGGAATACCCTCCGCGCTCTTTTCCCCTAAATAGAAATATCCGACGGCAAACGTGTTTTCTTCTTTTAAGCTCTCCCCAAAAGAACGGGCAGGGAAAATACGAATTGTATGAAGCCCCTCTTTTAAAGAGAAAGGGATTTTAAAACGGTATCCCGTTGTATAATACCATCCTTCCTCATTGAATGGATTAATCGCCGGATCTTTGATCGGAAAATAAGGACGATTGTCGATAATGACGTGAACAGTCTGTCCCAAGTCGGAAACCGCTATCTCATCGGAGCGCACAAATTGCGAAGAGCCGGAACCCAGAGAATAACCATCGACCCTAAATTGCATCCATACCGGATTTCCATCCACCGTATCTCCCGTTTTAGGAAGAGCGATTTTGAGAATCACGGTATTCGGTTCCGGGGTTCGCGCTACGCCCATCACGCGGATCTCTTGCACGGCAGCATTTTCCGGCGCATCTGCCGTAATGGGACGATTCATTCCAAAGACCGATCCGCTGCATGCAAGGACCGCAAAAATAAAACGCATGGATTCCTCCCTCTTAGAGATATGCCGGGCATAGCCGGGATACTGCAATGGACGCGAAAATCAGTTTTAGGTTCACTGCAATATATAGTACTCATATCTATTTCCCCTATTTTGCGTCGAGCGATTCCAGCGAACCGCAGCAGCTCCCGTTTTCCGGAAGGGACTGCCGTTCGCAGAACGACCCTCTTGTCTTTTAAAAGGAAAAGGAATAAGATTAATCGCAGACAATTTTACGAAAGAACGGGCGTGACAGAACCCGGCGTGATCAAAATCATGCGAGCCGAACT
>CAZZLR010000061.1:0-6313 GCA_964655045.1 uncultured bacterium
TAAAGCTTCTTTTGTTTTTTTACGGTCGGCTCTCCTTCAGAGGCTAACAAAAAACAAAAAAGAAAACAAGATTGATTGCTTTTGGTATTACTCTAAACGAGCCAATCCTTTTTGACGGCTTTTTTCAAAAGCCCAACGAAAAAGGGCGATCGCCAAAATGAGATAAATGGCATTGAGTCCTAGGCTGATCCAGAAAAAGGAACGGGGACAGCCTCCTTGCAGCAAGATACAGCGCATTCCTTCAAAAATATAGGTCGTGGGAAGACACCAAGAAATAGTCTGCGCCCATTCGGGAAGGATGGCAACAGGATAGAAGACCGCGCTAAAGGGTGCAAATAAGAATCCAACCATCCATGCCAGCATCTCTACTTTATGACCCCAAAAAATAATGGCGCTGGCTGAAAGGAAACTGAGCATCCATCCAAAAATCACTAGGGAAATGGCGAAGGGAATAAAAATCATTCCAATGGAAAAAACGTTGAGCGCATAGAGAATCAAGATCGTGATCATGCCGAATGCGATGCAAATGAGGAGCTTGCAGATTCCCAGCAGGAGCATGCCGGTAATCCATTCGGTGATTTTCAATGGCGTCGAAAAAAGATTCACTAAGTTTCTTTGCCAAAATTCTTGGAGAAGATTAATGGAAATGTCTTGCGAACCGCGCCAAACGATTTGCCAAAAAATCAAAGCCGTCATCACGATGAGGGGAAGATTCTGGATTTCGCTTTGGCTTTGCATCCACACGGAGGTAAGTCCCCAAAGAAGAATATCGACAAAAGGCCAGTAAAATAGGTCGGACAGCTGCTGCAGCCCTTTTTTAGCTACGTAAAAATAACGAAAAAACACGCCGAGGATGCGAGTTAGGCTCATTCGATGCGCTCCGCGATTTTAAGAAAATAAGTTTCTAACGAAGGCTCTTTAATTTGAATGCTCGCATAGGAAACGTCTTCCTTGACGAGTCGATTGAGAAAAGGGGGAATTTGTTTTTCATCAAGAGAAAATTCAATGGAACGATGTTCGCAGGAAAAAGGAATTTTCATCTTCGTAGCAAGAGCTACGGTTCTCTTCATGCCGTCGATGATCGTGAGCCGCAATTGATAGGAAGAAACGCTTTTTGCCAAATTTTCCGGAAGATCATCGGCAATGATTTTCCCCTTTTTTAAAAAGATCGTTCGATCGCACAGCTCCGCAACTTCCTCCATCTTATGCGAGGTAAAAAGAATCGAAAGACCCGTTTCTTCCCTTTGCTCCAATAAAAACTTGCAGACGTCTAGCGATACATCGGGATCAAGAGACGCCGTAGGCTCATCGAGCAGTACGATTTTTGGATCGGTAAAAAACGCTTTGACGAGCATGAGCCGGGTAATTTGTCCCGCGGAAAGAGAAGCAACTGTGTTATGCCTCTTTTCATAGATGCCGAAACGCTCTAAAAGAGGCGCGGTTTTCTTTTCAATATTTTTGACGCCATAAAGCTTGCCAAAACAATGGAGGTTTTCTTCGATGGTCAGTAGATAAGGCAAACTTGTATAGGTGCTGGCAAAAGACACTTGCTGCATCACCTCGCTGCGATGCAGTGCGAAATCTTTGCCGAAATAAAAAATTTGCCCGGAAGTAATGCCCAGCGTGCCAAGGAGCATCTGAATCGTTGTGGTCTTCCCGGAACCATTCGGACCGAGAAATCCTAAAATTTCTCCTTGTTTCAAATCGAAAGAAATATCATCGACAGCTACAAAAGGATTGTGTTTCCCATATGTTTTTCTGAGATTGCGTACGGAGAGAAGCGACGTCATAGAAAGGGCTCTTTGTACGGAGTATATCGTCTTTTCTATTTTATGCCAAAAGAAACGAATATGACATTATTTATTGTTTCTGGTGTTAACCCAGTGCATTTGCCATGTAATGCGATCATCTTTATCCGTATGGCTGTAAAGGAGGTGCAGCTTCACGGATGATGCGAGCCGTGTAAGCAGATGGATTTGGAATTCGTTATAAGGGTTTTCTAAAGCTCTTAAGAATCCATGATGCGATTGGATATGGCATTCCCAAAAAGGAGTGATGCGGAAAAAACAGTTCGCGAGCAGGGTGAGCCTCCGATCGGAAAGAGGAGAAGAGAGAAGCTCGCTCTGGGAACGGGCGACATCGAGCAGAAAATTTTCATGATCCGCTTTACGCCAATGGTATTGAGAACGGTAGCGCGCTTCGAGGCTAAGCGCCATATCTTCATGGATTGTCCATCCGCAACGGGCGTTGCAATAGTCGAGAACATGATTGCGGATGTTCCAGGAGTTGCGAAGAGAAAAGACGACAGAAGGTAAATTCCATTCCAGTTGTAAGTAGGCCCAGGGGATGTACTGAGGAATGGTCGGGTCGGAGAAAAAGGCGCGCGTGTAAAGATCGAGAGTAAACCAAGGCTTTTTATGCAGGGCGTCTTGAGCATAAAGATAGCTCCTGATTCCGGTTTGCAGTTGTTGGAGAGAATGGAATCCATCGGCTATGGAAAAAATATAATGTTCTTCTAAAGACGCTGTTGGCGTAGTGAGTGCGGAAAAACGGGCATAGGGCTCTAAGATATGTTTGCTTTTTTCGTAATTTTTATAAATACGCGCCGTGAGATCGGCACCGTAGGTCAATAGGCCGAGCGGCTGCATCGACCCGGAGGCGCTGTTCGTATAAAAGACGCCGATAGCGCCAAGATAAGGAACGAATGCGGCCTTGCCGAGAGAAAAAGAGCGCTGGAGTTTTTCGCGAATCTCAAATCTCCCCGATCGATAATCTGCCGGAGGGCGCAGCGTTGCGGTGGCGGTGAGTTGATTGGAATAGGCAAAGTTGAGGTAAGAGGCCTTCAGCCAAAAAGAAGAAATGATCCCGCTTTTTCCTAACTCTATCGGCAGGGTATTGAGATAGAAGGTAGGGAGGTCTTGCTTGATGGATTCAAAAGCGTTGACTCTCGGACGCGCCTTGAAGTGAAAAAGGGCAAAAGGTTCTTTATGTTGGATCCAAAACAGAGTTTGTCCTGCCGTACCGACTTCAAAATCTTCGCTTTTGAAGTCGCTCGGCATACGGACGTCGCTATATTTGTCCCAGCTCAATACCGTGGAAGTATTTCCTTCGGGGCTCTGCCAACGGTAGGCGCCCTCTAAGCGGAATCGGAATTCTTTGTCCGGCGCCGTCTCTAGCCGGTCTGTGCCAAGATAGCTGCGCGTGATGAAACTGGATCGGGAATTGGGGGGGAAATATTCGCTTTCGATGGCGCCGCTCCATCCGGCTGTCCAACGATACTCCACTCTTCCGAAGAGAGCAAGATCCCTCCATGAATAGAGCCGATAGCGCACGCCGGCTTTGACGCCTTTTTCTCTTTCCCAATCGAAAATGTAACGGAGAATGGGATCTTTTTCTTCTTTCCCTAGATTGATTTTGAAAGAGGGAAGCCAAAGAGCGGGAGTTTGCGCGAAACGAAACGCAACGTTATCTGCTTGAAGTAAATCGGAACGGGACATACACGCTTTTTGTGCAAAAAGGTCCCAAGCGCTTTCTTTATTTTCGGAGGCGCTCAGCGTGGCATTTTCTATGACATAACTGCCGTCGGATTTAAGATCGATTCGATCTCCTCCGATAAACCAGAGGTTGGAACATGTTTTTCCTTCATAGACGGCGCCGCTTTGTTTGAGAAAATCGTACTCGAGTTTTTTTCCGATGAATATCCGGCCTTTATATTGCAGCATGAGGTTGCCTGAAGCGCTCAGGGTTTGCGTTTCTTCGCCATTTTCTTTTCTCTGCGTGTATTCTAAGATCAGAGCCTGAATTCGCAAGTCCTTGGCTGTAACGATTCCCCCTTCTTCTGTACGCAGCACTCCTTCTTTATAGGAGGGGTTGCGCAGATCGACCCTGATTTTTTCCGCAAAGAGGGAGGAGGAGAAAAGAATCAAACAAAGAAAAATACGCATAGGACTGTGGAAAAGTATAGCACATTTTGGAGAAAAAAGGATATGGCGTTTTGCCAAAAGAAACAAATAATGTCATATTTGCTTTTGGTATTATTCGGTAGCGCGCATGAGCAGTCCCATTAGCGCGTAGCGGTTGGCTGGATTGCTAAACTGGATGGCTTCAAGGAGAAAGGCGATGCTCTTCTCATCGCGGCGGTTGGCGATGGAAAGAAACGCTTCGACAAGGAGGCGGGAAGTTTCTTCGGGGGATAAAGCATAATCCGATTGTTCCATGCGAAACTTCCAGGGAAGAAGGGGGCGCAGGCGGATCAGCTCCTCTTGTTTTTGGCTCATGACCCAGTGCATCATGTATTCTTCATAGGGCCCTTCTATTTTCAATCGAAAAAGACTGAGGCGGCAATAGTCGCGAACTAGGGGCGAGCTGAGCTTTTGGCTGCCCATTTTTAAAAGAGCGATCGCTCCATCCGTACGCAGGTTTTCTAGAAGAGTGATGAGGACGGGTACTAAATCATTTTGTTGTTTTTGAAAAATCTGCGCAGCCAGGCTTAAAAAATCAGGTTCGGGTAAATGGATGGCTTCGCGCAAAAAATGTTCGCGCATGGCTATAGAAAAGCTGAGATTGACAGTAGGGTCGTCCGCCCTGAGTTCGGCTGAAGGAATCGCTTTGATTGCCATTTGCGTGCGTCCTACAGAGGAAAAAGGATGGAAGGCTAAGTCTCTTCCGTCTTGAATCAAAATTTCTGCAAGGATGGGGAGGCAGCGTGGGTCGCGTCTTTGCAAAAGGGCGACCGCGGCATTAAAGCGCACTTGAGGATCTTCCGAGAAAGTCAGGGAAGCAAGGAAGGATTCTGAACCTTCGATTTCTCCTAATGAGGCGATGGCAAAGAGATTCTTTTTTTGCGCCAAGGCTTGGATTGCAGGGACGGAGGTGCGGTCTCCGAGGCGGAATAAGGCTAGGCAGGCGGCCAACCTTACGGAATCTCCTGCGGAAAACACGAGTTTTTTCAGCCGGGGGATGGAAGCGCTGTCCTTCAGAGCGCCGACGGCAAATGCCGCTGCTTCCAATTCGGCGATTTGCGCATGAGTGAGTCGTTTTCGGAGGGCGGGGAGGAAATCATCGCGTCCCATTTTTGCAATATTGAGGATTGATTCGATGCGTACTTGGGGATCGGGATCCTCTAAGAGGCGCCGCAAAGCCAGACTCCCTTCGCTTGTGCCTAAAAGGGCAAAAAAAGAGGGGAAGTAAGGCTTGAAGGCTGGAGGGAGACGGAACATCAGCCCCTCGATTTGCGCGGCGGCCAAGGGATGTTTTCTTTGCGCCATGGAGAAGGCGGCTTCCATGCGTGTCGAAAGAAAATTCGAGCTCATGGCATAGGTGAGGAGATCCATCGTGCGATCGTCTTCGAGCTGGGCAATGAAGTGCAGAGCGAGAAGCTGGACTTGAGGATCTTCATGTACAATTGCCCGTTCCAGTATATCCAAGGCTCCTGCAGATCCCGAAAACCCGGTTCCGAAAAGACTCATCATAAAGATCTGAGGATCGCTTGACGCAATCCCTTTTTGTAATAAAATTAAGCCCATCTGCCGGAGAGTCTCAAAGTCGTGGCGGCCGGCTTGTTGCGCATATTCCCGATATTTACCCAGCGATTCTTCTATTTTCCCCTGTTGGATTAGGTAGAGGGCATGTTGCTTGGCCTCCTGGGAGGCTTGAGCCAAAATGATGCAGGGGAAGAGAAGTAAAAATAAGGAGCGCATGCCCCTTCTCATAACAGTCTGAGGGGTTCTTTGACAAGGGCTGTCGGACAATGGATGCAAAATCATCCGACTGCGAGAGCTTTCGCGCTGGCCTAAACGCCAACTTTTCAGGTTGTTTGGGTATAGCCTTGACGCGGCTCAGAATAGGACTGTATTTTTTGCGATGGGTGTTATTTTCCGTTTGTCCCGGATGGGGTGATGTCCTCGATGCTCTCAACATGTTCTACAATAGGAAAATGGCAGTTTAAATCTTTGTTGAGGTTTTCATTTTGAATCTTAATCATTTCACATTTAAAATCAAACAAGTATTGATTCCATAATTCGATTGGGTAGTGTGAGTTTAATAATGGATCGCAAATCACGCAATCTGTCCATTCGGCAAGATCTATCTTAGATCCGTAACACTGTGTTTTTTTCGATGCGCAGGGAAGTTTTCGGCCGATTGCTAAAACGACATGATCTCTCGCTAACTGTAGTTCGCAGATCCTGGTATCTGTCTTGAATTCCATTCCGACAAGAGCCATTTCTCCGCAATTTCCCACTTGCAGCTCCATGGCGCGCTGAACAAAGACGCGACGCAATCCCCTAGCTTTAGCTATGGGGTCAAGGAGCGC
>CAZZLR010000062.1:0-6294 GCA_964655045.1 uncultured bacterium
GGGTTGGGAGGAGCTCGAAGCCTCTCCCAAACCAACACAATCCCAGGCCTTAAGGCCTGGGTTTTTACCCGTGGTAGGCAAGCAGCAAGGCTTTAGCTGCGGAAGCGATGAGGGGATCGTCCGAGAGTTCTAGAGAGGCGGCCTCTGCAAATGCCTGCCGTTTATAACCGAGCATCAGGAGAGTTTTCATTCGATTGAGTTGGGTGGGAGCGTGAGTGGGATCGGCTTGGATGGCGCGATCGAGATATTCAAGAGCTTTGAGTCCATTGCCGATTTGCAGATGGAGCGCCCCTATGGTTTGCAGATCGTAGGGGGAGAGGGGGGAAAGCGCTGCGATGGCCTCGAAGAGGGTTAGGGCGACGTCATAGATCCCTTGTTTAATATAAGAATAGGCTGCATAGCGCAGGTCATCGATTTCCTGTTCTTTCCAGCCTAAAACCTCTTTCCAATCCATTTAGCCTCTTTGATATTGCATGCGCCGTGCATTGATCGCTTTCAGAATCTTGTCGAGATCTCCGGTGCATTTTAGAAGATTGAGAATTGGCTCTTCATGAGGGGTGCCATGCATGGCTTTGAGCTTTTCCTCGTTCGCCTCTATTTTTTCATATTCCCCTAAAGAAGGAATCAAACTGTGGGAAAAAAGGGTATTGGCTTCATATCCTTTTGGGGGGGAAAAAAGAGCCCAAGATCCGGATGACCCTTTAAGAGAATATTTTTGATCAAACTCCGAGAGGGCGGTGTTCGGAGTTGTAACAAGAGTCTCCACGCTCTGTCCAATGGAGCGAGTGTCTTGGGTAAGGTGGAGGCTGTCTTGGATGATTTTTTGACTAGCGGCATATTGTTTCGATGCAGCTACGCCTAAATTGTCTATTGTGAGTTTTTTGTCAGCCATTGTGTTTCTTTCGCCTTGGAAGATCTTTTTTTCATTGTAGCAGAAAAACAGTTATGAACAATCCATTTTTTTTCCCACCGATTTCAAAAAAATATTACTATACAATGGTTTGCGTCGTTTTTGCGAAAAACTCAGATTGTGGAAAAGAGGGAGTTTTGAACAAACTTCCCACAATTTCCCACAAAGGGTTGAAAAGATTTTAATTCGTTGACATTGAGTGTTTTTAGCTGTAGACTTAAAAAGTCTTTTTGGAAAATCATTGCTTGATTTTGGGATTCGTGGATAAGATGTGGGAAAATGTGGAAATAGCGATGAGCGGGTTTTTCTTCAGTGGATCCCATAGTGCAAAGCTCGACGAGAAGGGGCGTTTCGTATTGCCTCAGGAGATGCGTTATGGATTGGTGGAGGAAGGGAAATGCGAATTCGTCATTGGCTTGGGGCTGGGGGGCTGTTTAGCGATTTACCGCAGAAGTGAAATTCAGAAAATCGTCGATGCATTTAGAGCCAGCCAGCATGTGGGACGATTCCAAAAGTTTTTTACCCTCTTTTTTTCGACCTTGCATCAAACGGAATACGATAAGATCGGGCGTGTGAGTCTGCCGGCTTCTTTAAAAAGCGCAGTGGGGATTGATAAGGATATTGTCGTTGCCGGCGTACTGGACAAGATCGAAATCTGGCCGAAAGAAGTATACGAGAGGAATTTGCGGGCTCTTCTGGAAGGCGCAGACGAAGAGATGAATTTGGAGAAGATGACAGAAGAGGCTTTCGCTTTGCTTCATGAAGCGCCGAAGCCGGTGAAAGAAGAACCTTCGGTGAGCGCCGCAATCAATCCTGTATATGCCCCATAAATCTGTATTGCTCCAAGAGGTGTTGCAAGTTTTCGAAGGAAAACAGATCCGTGTATTTTTTGAAGGAACGGTGGGAGCGGGCGGCCATGCGCGGGCTCTTTTGGAGGCGCATCCCGAAGTCGAGATATATTTTGCGTGCGACCGCGATCCGAGGGCTTTGGAGATTGCGCGGGCGAATCTAGCCCCTTGGGAAGGAAAAATAGAGTGGGTGCAGGGGGCGTTTGGGGATTTGCCCTTTTTTCTGAAGGAGAAAGGGGTTGCTGCGATCGACGGTTTTCTGATTGACGTGGGTGTTTCATCCATGCAGTTGGACGAAAGGGAACGGGGATTTAGTTTTATGGGAGAGGCTCCTTTGGATATGAGGATGGATCCCGAGAATCCGATTACGGCGGCAAAATTGGTGAATGATCTTCCGGAAGCGGAGCTGGCTCGTATTTTTTTTGAGTATGGAGAAGAGCGCCGTTCGAGAAAAATAGCGAAGGCGATTGTGGAAGCGCGCGCTCGACGGAAGATTCGGACGACGAAAGAGTTGGTTGCCATTGTCCATCCTTTGGGGACGCGGGGGCGGCTCCATCCTGCAACCTTGGTTTTTCAGGCGTTGCGGATTGCGGTGAATGATGAGCTGGGACAGCTTAAAAAGGGGCTGGAAGCGGCGATTGAGGTCATGGCTCCTGGGGGGAGAATTGCCGCGATATCATTCCATTCTTTGGAAGATCGCATCGTGAAGAATGTTTTTCGCGACGCGAAACAGACATGTGGGAGTTTGATGAAAAAACCTTGGGTGCCGACAAAAGAGGAGATGAAAAAAAACCCTCGTTCGCGCAGCGCCAAGTTACGAGCGGTGGAGAAAAAAGGATGAACAGTTTGTTGTTGCGTTTGGGATTTTGTCTGATCGTATCTGGATTTTGCCTTTATTCTTATTTGGAGACGCAAAACGAGCTCACAGAGCTTAAGATACGCATTCCGCAGGTCGATCGAGAGTTGAAGCTTGTGCGCGAGGAGAATCGGAAGCTCGCTTATGAGGTGGAACGTTTTCAGAGTCCTGCGAACTTAATCGAAGTGGCTCGGAATCCGGAATACAGCCACTTGAAGCATCCTTTGCTGAGGGAAGTGTTGACGGTTCCCGAAGTTTTTGCATCTAATCAAGCCCGCTGATGCCGCACCGTTCCATTCAGCGCCTTCTATGGGTCGCTTTCGCTGTATTTTCCTGTTTTATTGTGTTGATCGGCAGATTTTATCTGATTCAGATCCTTGAGCATGAAAAATGGGTCAAAGAGGCGCTTGCGCAGCATCAATATATTGATACGATTCCTTTTATGAGGGGCTCTTTTTATTCGAATACTTCGATTAAATTGGGACATCCGGAGGAAAATCAGCCTTTTGTGGTCGACGTGCCGGCTTTTCATCTGTTCGCCGATCCCGACGCGATCGCCCTAGGAGCAAAAGAGACGATCGTCGAGCAATTAGCTTTCTTTTTACGATGGTCTGCGGAGCAAAAAGAAAAGGCTCGCGCGGAGCTGCATCGGAAAAGCCGCAGTAGAAAAATGGCTATGTGGCTGGATCGGGAAACACGGGATGCGATCGAAGCCTGGTGGCGTCCTTTTGCAAGGCAGGAAAAAATCGCCGCCAACGCTCTTTTCTTTAGCTCCGAGTACAAACGTTCTTACCCTTTTGGCTCTATGCTGGGGGCGGTTCTCCATACAGTGCAAAATGAAAAAGATCCGAAGGATGGACAAGGGATTCCCACAGGGGGGCTTGAGATGCTCTTAAATCCTTATTTAAAGGGGAAGCCGGGGAAGAAGCTGAGGGTTCGTTCTCCGCGCCATTCTTTGGACTTGGGAAAAGTTGTGGAGCTTCCGGAAAATGGCGCCGATATTTATTTGACCGTCAATCATTATTTGCAAGCTATTGCGGAGACGGAATTGGAGAAGGGGGTCGCTATTGCGAAGGGGAAAGGGGGCTGGGCGGTGATGATGGAGCCGTATACTGGGGAAATTTGGGCGATCGCGCAAACCCCTGCTTTCGATCCGTCCCGTTATGCTGATTATTTCAACGATCCCGTTTTGCAGGGGGCTGCGCGCGTCCACGCGATTTCCGATTGTTATGAACCCGGATCGATTTTCAAGCCGATCACGTTGGCGGTTTGCATGAAAGCGAACGAGGAGCTGAAAAGGCAAGGAAGGGAGCCCCTTTTTTCTCCTGATGAGAAAATCCCGACGGCTCAAGGATGGTTTCCTGGGAGAACTACGCCATTAAAAGATGCGCGGGTTCATCAATATTTGAATATGGATATGGCAATCCAAAAATCTTCCAACATCTATATGGGGCGTCTTGCTTACCGTTTAATAGAGACGATGGGAGATGTTTGGTACAGAAAGACTTTATTCGAACTTTTTGGTTTCGGAAAAAAAACGTTATTGGAGCTTCCTTCGGAGAATCCGGGGCTGCTGCCTACGCCGGGTAAACTCCATCCCAATGGCAAGCCGGAGTGGTCGCTCCCGACTCCTTATTCTCTTGCGCTGGGACATAATATTTTGGTCAACGCGGTGCAGCTGGTCCGTTCTTATGCTATTTTGGCTAACGGGGGGAGGTCGGTGCAGCCTCATATCATTCGTAAGATTGTGAAGACGAATGCGGAGGGGATGCAAACGGTGTTGATAGATCGCACCCGTCTCCCCTTGGGCGCGCAGGTATTGGAAGCCGAGGCGGCCAAGAGAATTGTACGGAGTATGAAATTTGCGACAAAAGAGGGTGGAACCTCGAAAAGGGCGGACGTCAGAGGGTATACGGAGGCGGGAAAATCGGGAACGGCAGAAAAAGTGATCGACGGCGTTTATTCCCGCGATCGCAATATTTCTTCTTTTTTAGGATTTGTTCCTGCGGAGCATCCTCGCTTTGTCCTTTTGGTGTCGATCGATGAACCGGAAAAACGTTTTGTGCCCGGCGTAGGAAGGCATCAGTTCGGTGGTATTTGCGCCGCGCCTATTTTCCGAGCCATTGCCGAACGCTCCTTAGAATATTTAGGGGCTGCGCCCGATGATCCTTATGGCTATCCTCAGGGGGATCCGCGCCGCGATGCTACTCGAGCTGATTGGGCTCTGGAAACGCGCATGTTGAAAGAGTTGTATGAAACATGGAATTAATACCAAAAGAAACAAATAATGTCCTATTTGAGCGCGTCAGAGCGTCGAAAATCGATGATCGTAATATGGCATTGTATTGACTTAATACTATGCCATTTACGATCGTCGATTTATCGACAGCTTTCACGCGTCTGAAATATGATATTATTTATTGCTTTTGGTATAAATCCCAACTTTTCAGGTTATTTGGGTATAAAATAATTGTAGCAGATTTTTCCCCTTCTCGTTAGAAGGAGGAAAAGAGCCTATCTCGCTCATATTCTATGCCGGATTTTTGCATGAGCAAAAATTGGAAAAACCGGAGGAAGAGAGGAATGGGGTCGGATTAAAGGAGAATGACAATGGAATTTTCCATTTTCTTAGCAAGATTGTTCGGTATTTACTTGTTGGTTATGGCGGCTGATTTTCTGTTCCGACGCCATGAAATAGAAAAAGCGGTGAAAGACTTTGCCTCTTCCAGGGGGCTTTTGATGTTTTCGGGATCGAACTCGCTATTTGTGGGCTTGATTGTGATCCTGACCCATCCGATTTATGAACCGTCTTGGCGCGGGATCATCACTTTGTTGGGATATCTGCTCATCGTCCGCGGAATCATAAGAGTGGCTTTTCCAAGCTATATCCAAAAGAAACTGGTCTCTTTCTTCCGCCGCGGATATTGGGTCGTTTTTGCGATTCTCTTCGTATTGGGCCTCTACCTGACCTATTCGGGATTTGTAGAATTGCCTATTCAATAGCCGCGCTGCCGCAGGGTGTCTTCTTTCGATAGACACCCATCAAAGGCAGATTCTTTGGATCGGATGGCTCCGACTTTTGGACATGACCCGGGTACCAGAAGCAATCAATAATACCAAAAGAAACAAATAATGTTTCTTTTGGTATCACTCCAAGCCCTTAATGCTCAGATCTTCACCGAACCAAGAACCAAAAACCAAAAAAGACCATCATGATCTTGGCGCCAAGGATGAAAACGATTTTTCGGAAATGACGTTCCGCAAATTTTTTGACCGTCTCTCCCCACAAAGCCATCGCTCCCCCAATGAGCATAAAACGGAGGCTGCGAGCGGCGAACAGGGTCAAAGCAAAAGGAATCATACCCAGATCGAAGACGCCGGCTCCCAGGCTCAGCACCTTCAGAGGAAAGGGGAGCAGCCCTCCAAAAAAGACAGCCCAATGCTCATAAACCTGAAAATGGGCGGATACCTTGGCAAAAGAGCTCGGAGAAATTAAATAGGGGATGATGAAAGAATGAATCATATCCCAAAGAAAATGACCCAGCAGATAACCGCATAGTCCGCTCGCCACGGAAGCAACGGCGGCAGTGACAATATATAAGGGAATTTTAGAGCGCTCTTGCAGGCAGAAAAACATTAATACTGCATGAATTCGATTATTTAAGTCACAAAAACAATTA
>CAZZLR010000063.1:0-6165 GCA_964655045.1 uncultured bacterium
GCAAGAATAAATCCACCCCTCCACCGGCTCCTGCATCTGTTCCCGCAGCCATCGCAGTAAATGATCCCTAATTACTGATAGACAATCCCCGCTAAAATAAATCTCCGTTCGATTACACGTAGAAATAATTACAATAGAATATTTTTCTTTATATTCAAAAGAAGATTCCATTTTTTGCGCTGCACGAGAAAAACGTTCCCTCAAGGGGAGGGATGCGCGCTTATAGCTGACACCGATCATTCCTACAGGCAAAAATGACATATTGAGTCCTAAGTTAGACTTCCATTAGAATAGGAAGAGAGGTGCACTATGACCAACCCCATTCCCCCGTCCGGAGGCGCTCGCCCGACCGACTCTCCCCATTCTTCTACTCCCCCCGCAGCTCCTTTCCATTCCGGCGGAGGAGGAACTTCCAGTATGACGGAATTCATGAAATTATTCACGCCGGAACAAAGAAAAAAATTTATGAACATCCTGGTTTCAAACCTTTCCCGGGAAATCACTAAATGTTCAGAAAGGACAGAGAAATTAATGCGCAAGCAAAGGGAAGAGTCGGGGGGATGACTGAAGATTCCGACATCATTACTATTAGCGCAGAAGAAGAAGGTTTGCGCATAGATAAAATCCTCGCTGCCCGTTTTCCCGAATACTCCCGCACCTATTTTCAAAACATTATTGAACAGGGTTGCGTGTTGCTCAATAATCATCCCGTCCTCAAAAGGGTTCTCCCCGAGGAGGGAGATGAAATTGAAATTTGTTTTCAAGCGATCCCCGGACCTTCCTTGCTTCCCGAAGAAATCCCCTTGGATATCCTCTATGAAGACGAACATCTGCTCGCCATCAATAAGCCTCCGGGGATGGTCACCCATCCGGCGCCCGGACATTGGTCCGGCACCTTTGTCAACGCATTAATGGCCCACTGCAAAGGGTCGATCCTCTGCGGCGATCCCCTACGTCCTGGAATCGTCCATCGCCTAGATAAGGAGACGTCGGGGGTGCTCCTCGCGGCAAAAACCCTCGCTGCCCACCAACAGTTGATCCGGCTTTTTTCCTCCCGCCGCGTACAAAAACTCTATCTTGCCATCTGCCTTGGCAAACCAGCCGTAGGCATAGTCAAGGCTCCTATCGGACGCAATCCGACCCGCCGCAAAGAGATGGCCGTCCTCAGCGATGGAAGAGAGGCGGAAAGCGAAATCCATCTAGCCGCCTTCAATGATCGGTTCAGTTTAGCTCTGGTTTCTCCTCTTACGGGACGAACCCATCAAATCCGAGTGCATCTTAAACACATCGGAACCCCCATCCTCGGCGATCCCTTATACGGCAATGCGAAGATCAATCAGACATTTGCCGTTTCAAGACAGCTTTTGCACGCCTACCGCATTCAATTTGAACATCCCGTTACGGGAATGCCTCTTAAAATTTCCGCCCCAATTCCGGAAGATATGCAGCTATGGATGAAAAAACTATGCGGCCCTTCCCTTTGCGCTTCGAGTTTAGGATAAGCTCGCCTTGCCTTTTTCTTCTTCATTCTGTTATACTGGCCTCACTATCGGGCGGATTGAGACTCTTTTCTCTAAGAACCCGTAAAATAGCGGCTCTCGGACTAGAGAGCCTGGGCAACCACCCCCTAAAAGCCCTTGGATGAACCTAAGGGAATAGTCAAAATGACTATCAAAACAGGTCTGTTTTTTTTACAAAATCGAACGAACCCCGGAGGGATTATGAAGGAATTTGTTGAATATATCGTTAAAAATTTGGTAGATCACCCGGATCAAGTGCGTATCAATGAAATCGGAGGAACGCACACCCTAATTATTGAGCTTGCTGTTGAAAAATCAGATATTGGTAAAATAATCGGTAAAAAAGGAAAAACGATTAACGCCATCCGAACCCTTCTCATGTCCGTTGCGAGCCGCAACGGCTTGCGCGTCAACCTTGAGATCATTGAGGAAGGTAAGGAAGAAGCAGACGAAGAAAGCGATGACTCATCTGAATAATGCCAACGAAGCCTCGCTGCGCAAAGCGAGGCTTCCTTGAAACACTCTTTTTACAGGCCCCGATAAATACAATCCCTCTCCTTTTCCCCAAACGCGAAGCAACCCTCCGGGGAAATGAAGTACAAGAGAGTTTTTCTTTCCATAAAGACGGTGTAATGTCGCTGCAACGGCTACAGCGCCCGTGCCACAAGCAAGCGTCTCTGCTTCCACTCCCTTTTCAAAGGTACGGACCAACACATCTTCTCCCCCTTGATAGGAAGCAAAATTAACATTTGCGTTAAATTGATGCCGCAAGCTTCTTCCTAAAGAACAAAGATCCACTGTAGCCACATCAGACACCAGATGCACCACATGCAAGGCGCCTGTGTCGAAACAATGAATGGTTCCCTCAGGGATCTGCCTATCCCAAAAAATTGTTTCCGCTTTTCCCATATCGAGGACAGGATTCCCCGAAGAAAACACGACCGAAACCGTTCTCAAGCCTACTTGAATACGATAAGACTCTCGAATGATCCCCAAATCGTATAAGAATTGCGCTAAGCAACGAAGGCCATTGCCGCAACCGGAGGCCTCCGTGGCATCGCTATTAAAAATACGCATCCGAAAATCAGCCTGATCGCTCAACTGAAGCAAAATCAGTCCGTCAGCGCCAACACCAAAGCGGCGATGGCATATTTCCCGTATCAAAGAAAAGTCTGAGGCAGGAAACGAACCCTCTCGATCATCGATCAAAATGAAATCGTTGCCTGCGCCATGATATTTAACAAAATTTTTCCACATCGCTCATAGTTGCCACAATCTTATCGAGAAGTCCAAACTCTAGCGCTTCTTGCGCCGTCATCCAGTTATCTCGGTTGATTGCTTGTTCAATGATCTTGGGGTCTTTGCCTGTCGCTTCCGCATAAATCGAAACAATCATCGCGCGCGTCTTCAACATCTCTTTCGCCTGAATCTCAAGGTCTGTGGCCTGGCCTCGAATGACTCCCCCGATCAAAGGCTGGTGAATCATAATGCGCGCGTTAGGCGTCGCAAGCCTTTTGCCGCGTCCGGCGACAAGACTCAAGAGAGAACCCATGGAAGCGGCAAGCCCTGTTACCATCGTCACTACGGGTGAAGAAATCATTTTAACCTGATCCCAAATCGCAAACCCGGAATCGACCGAACCTCCCGGAGAGTTAATAATGAAAAGGATCGGTTTTCCCGGAGCGACCGTATCCAAATACCACAGTTTCCTAATCACGTCTTTGGCCGATTCGGAATCCACTCCATCGGACAAAAAGATTCTCCGCTTTTCCAATAAAGCCAAATCTAATTTATCATTCACAAATTTTGGAATCATCTTTGCTTCGCGCTCATCTTCATGCATACAAGGCTCCTTTATTTCTTTTTTTACTCGAATACTAACTCGGGATAAAGAGGAAAATCTCTTAATAGCTCAAAAACTCTTTTCTGCGCCCGCAAGAGAACCGAAGACTCGACCTCCGCCTTGGCACGCGATGGGGCGCCGGTCTTCCCATCCATCAACGATTTTGCAGATCTGAGAAGATCGAAGAGAATCGAAGCGATCTCTTTCATCTGAGGCTCCTTCATCCCCAGCGTCGTCATAGCCGGCGTGCCAAGCCTGATTCCTGACGTATACCAAGCGCCATTCGGATCGCGCGGCACCGCGTTGCGGTTGACGGTGAGACGCGCCTCCCTTAGGAGCAGCTCGGCTTGACGGCCGGTCAGGCCAAAGGAAGCCGATGTATCCAATACAAGAAGATGATTATCCGTCCCCCCGGTAAGAACTTTCACCCCTTTTTGCATCAACGCCTCGGCCAGCGCCTGCGCGTTCCGGATAATCTGGTGGGCGTATTCGGAAAATTCGGGACGAGCCGCCTCTTGAAAACTCAACGCCTTGGCCGCCATAACATGGGGCAAGGGACCTCCAAGCACAAGGGGACATCCTTTATCCACCGCGCCTTTCCATTCTTCTGTGCAAAGGATCAATCCGCCTCTCGGCCCCCTCAGCGTTTTGTGCGTCGTCGAAGTTACGATGTGGGCAAAAGGAACGGGATGGTACACGCCTTCCATTGCCTTTCCGGCCACCAGGCCGGCAAAGTGAGCCATATCCACCATCAAGACAGCATCGACGCTATCAGCAATCTCTCGCATCTTTGCAAAATCAATCCGCCTGGGGTAGGCGGAATATCCGGCAATCAAAATCAAGGGCTTTTCCCGTTTCACTTGTCCGGCCAGAGCGCCATAATCGATCAGTCCCGTCCCTGCATCGACTTCGTAGCTCACCGAACGTAGAAATTTTGAAGAAATATTATGACGGTATCCATGCGTTAGGTGCCCCCCCGATCCCAGGCCGAGCCCCATCATCTTTTGATTCACCAAAAGCTTTCGAACGCTCTCATAATCCTCGCTGGACAACTCATCCACGCTTTTCGCCCCCAGCCTTTCGACTTCTTTCGACTGCACTCTCTGCACCAGAATCGACCAGAGAGCCACGAGATTGGCGTCCGCTCCGGAATGGGGCTGCACATAGGCGTGATCGGCGCCAAAAATTTTTTTCGCCCACTCTACCGCCCTCCCCTCGATGGCATCCACGTTGCCACAGCCGGCATAAAATCGGTGTCCTACATATCCCTCGCTATACTTATCCGTCAGCAAATTTCCCATGGCCAATTGGACGGGAAGAGAGCAAAAATTCTCAGAGGCGATTAATTTCAAATAACTTCTTTGATCTTTTAGTTCGTTTACGATGCTGTTTGCGATCTGCTCATCAGCGGCATGAATCGCATCCAAAGAGGCCATATAAGCGATTGCCGCCGCGGTTCTCTCTTTTTCGGCTACTTTGGAAAAATAATTTTTTAAAAATCCCATAGAATCTTTCCTTTCCTGATTCCCAATCAATCCGATACAGGTCGATATGCAAGCGTACCCGATCCCTAGGACAAGAGCAATAGAAATTTGCTTCTTGCGGAATTTACAAAATTACGTTAATCTGTCCAGATAAAATATAGGGTTCAGATATGCTGCCGTCTCTCAAAATCATCCTCGATATTCAAGAATATGACATGAAAATGATTCGCCTGATGAAGCTCAAGAAAGAGCGGGCGAATGAATTATCCAATATCGCTTCCCTGCGGGCAGAATTGCGCAAACAGCAGGCCGACAAGGAAGCCGAGATCGGCGATCTCAATCGTTCTATTGCCATGCAGGAGCAAAAAATTTCCGAAATCAAAGAAAAAGTGAAAAAACTGGAAGCGAAACAAAGCACGGTCAAGAAAGTCGATGAATTCAATGCGCTGACCCAGGAAATGACCGGCTCCGAGAGGGAAAGAATCGCGACAGAGCAGATTACGAGCGACATGATCGACAAAAGATCCCTCGAAGAAGAAATTCTTGAGAAAATCAAAGATTCTCTGCGCCGTTCTGAAGAAAGCAGCTGTCATCTCGAAGCGGAAATTCAAGAAAGCATCCGCTTAATCAATCAAGAGGGCAGCTCGCTAAAAAAGAGCCGCGACCTGCTTGCAAAGGATGCAGACCCTGAAGTGATGAAAATCTATGAGAGACTCCTCAATAATAAAAAAGACAGAGTCGTCGTTGCAATCGAAAATAGAACCTGCAGCGGCTGCCATATTGCTTTGACGGCGCAGCACGAGAACCTCGTCCGCAAAGGCGAAAGGCTTGTCTTTTGCGAACACTGTTCGCGCATTCACTATTGGCAAGATAATGAAGTGGCCGAGGGCGCCTCTTCCACGGCAAAAAGAAGACGGAGACGCACCGCTTCGGTATAATTTTTTCACCCACTACCCGGGAAGGCAAATCATCGCTTCGAGGAATAATTCCTTGAGGAGGAAAGTCTGGACTTCACAGGAAAAGATACCGGTTAACGGCCGGGCGCCGCAAGGCGACGGAAAGTGCAACAGAAACTATGCCGCTGTCCTTTAGGGCAGGGAGGCTTGAAATGTTTCGCTTCGTGAGCGATTCGTGCTAGAGGAGACTCTAGGCGTTGTAAACCCTATCTGAAGCAAGGCTGATGTGATATTTTCTCACGAAAGCGTTGTTCCGCGCCCCTCTCTGAAAAGAGGGGGATATTCAACAAGCCGCATAAGAAGAATGATGGTTCTCGACAGAATCCGGCTTATCGCCTTCCCGGATTTTTTCTTCGACTCAG
>CAZZLR010000064.1:0-6137 GCA_964655045.1 uncultured bacterium
GATTTTGTGAATCATCAACAAAAAGCGGCCATCCCCAAAACTCATCCAGAAAATCCCAACCAAGCGCTCGATCCAAACCGACTGCCAGCATTTCGGAAACAGCTACGTTAATTCTGGCAAAGAGTCCTTGATTCACTCCGCCGCCTTTATAGAAAATAGTAAAAGGGGGAGGGTCGACCGCAGAGGTGGAGTAATAAACGCCAAATAGATGATTTCCCTGGCTGAGCGTGGCTCCATTAATCAATCCTAGTATGCTGTTTTGATCCGGACTGACCGTGAAGAGCGATAATTCCCCTCCGTTTGTCGAAAGAGTGGCGTTTTCTCCCAAATTCAATGCGCCGTTTCCAACTTGGGGAGGCGAGGGAGCTTGCTCATCGACGACCAGAACAAGGTTCCCCGATCCTGTATTTTGGATATAGCTATATTGCGAAAGGGTACTTGTCACATTGGAAATGACGGTCGCCTTTCCTCCTTGTGCTTCAAAAAATGCGGGCGAGGTATTGGAAAACCCGAATAATGAAATGTTGTTTGCCGTGATTGCAAGGCTGTTTCCACTCTGGATGTAAGCCTTTCCTATAAGCCCTGAGATCGCCTGGGTCGCTAGGGAAATGTTTCCTCCGGAGGTCAGCGTCAGGCTGCCGGTACTAAAGATCGCCGCATCATTATCTTTTGAAGCGCGGATGATCACGTCTCCGCCAACAGAAACCACAAGAGGGGCGGTTTGTCCACCGAAAGCGTACCCTAGCAAAGCAGTAGCTCCGGGTGTAGTTTCAGAAGAATCGATCATCAATGCATTGCCGATTGCCACCTGGGTAGCTCCGCCGGCCGATCCGATCTGTGCAGGGGCGGTGCTGACAATCCCGCCGAGAAAGAAATCCGTTCCGCAAGTGATAGACATCCCTCCGGTACTTGTATTTTGCAGAAGTCCTTGATTGGAAAAAAAACTGCCGCAGGCGGCAGTAAAATTCGCCGCTGTCGCCAAAGAAATCGTTCCATCAATATCTATGGAACCTGTGCTCGCTGAAAGAGTCCAGGGGAGAGGGGATGTGTAGGTTGTCAAACTTCCTATCCCAAAAGAAATATTAGATTGGGCGTTCATGGTGAACATTCCATTCGATACGATGGCAGAACCGTCCCAGTTGATCGATCCTGTTGTCCCGCTGGCAACCAAAGTGATCGGGTCGGAAGAGCCATAATTGAAGGTCGATCCGGCTGCAAATGTAATATCGTCAAAAGTGGAGATCATCAAGGTGCCGTTTGGCACGGAAAGGGTGCCGTTCATGACAAAGTCGGGGTCTGCTCCTCCCGTAGCCGTGAACGTGAGCGTGCCTCCCGCTACATTGTAAGTCACAGAGCCGCCCAATGAAATGGTGATGTCGTCAACAGCTGTAGCCGTCATCGTCCCGCCTGTTACGGAAACGGCGCCGGAAAATACTGTAGATGTCGACGAGCCTGATTGAAAATCAAGCAGTTTGCCGGCGCCTGCAAAAGTTAAGCTTCCCGAAGCGCCTAACGTAAAATCATCTTCCGGAAAAAATGTAGCGTTGCTATTAGGAATCGAGACAATTCCATTAAACGTCAAATCGCTTCCCGAGCCGGTTGTCGTGAAACTGAGATCCCCTGTCGAGTTATGAGTCAAAGTTGAAGCAGCGCCAAAGGTTGTCGCGCCAGAGGAGACGAAAGTCGCTGCTTCCGTTCCGGAAGTAGTGAACGTACTGTTGATCGTTAACGAACCGCCGTCGACATCAAAGTCTACTGTGCTATCAGAGGTGACTGGGGCGCTGAAGGTCGCAACAGATCCAGTCAATGCAGTACTATGAAAAGTGAACGTCTTGCCCGGAGCGCTGAAGCTGATCCCGGAAGTGGCATTCATTGTAAAGTCGTCAACGACGGTTAGCGACAAGTTTCCATTGGTGATCGTCAGCGGATTATTCAAGGTTATATCGGATCCGGCAGTTGGGCTGCTAAGAATGGAACAGTCGCCGGTTGAGCTGTGAATAAACGTCGTTCCTCCGCCCCCGGGGCCGATCGTGACCGCGCCCGCATTGACCAGGCCGGCGTTGATGAGCGTTGTCCCGGAGGTCGAGTTGTTCGCGAAATTAGAGTTAAAGGCAATACTGGTATTAGCATTGCAGACAAAGTTTCCGGTTGTTGAATTGTGGATCACGTCAGCATTGAACGTTGCCGTCGTCCCAGCCATCAAGGTGCAAGAGCCGGAAGCGTTGTGAGTCAATGTGCCCGTAGCGCCTTTAGTCAGTCCGGCGCCGCTGATGATGCTGACCATTCCGGTGCCGGCGCTGGAAAAAGCGTTGTTGATGGTGAGCGATCCTGTGCCGGCTGTCATCCAATCGACACTGCCGTTCGTGATCGTAACAGGAGCGCCAAAAGTGGCTACGGAACCTGTTGCTGCGGTGGAGTTAAAAAAGAAGGTTTTTCCCAAAGCATTAAAACTGATCCCGGAAGTGGCATTCATTGTAAAGTCGTCAACGACGGTCAGCGATAAATTTCCATTGGTGATCGTCAGCGGGCTGTTCAAGGTCATATCGGAAGTGGCAGTTGGACTGCTAAGAATGGAGCAGTCGCCGGTTGAGCTGTGAATAAACGTCGTTCCTCCGCCCCCGGGGCCGATCGTGACCGCGCCCGCATTGACTAGGCTGGCGTTGATGAGCGTCGTGCCAGAGGTCGAATTGTTTGCGAAATTAGAATTAAAGACAATACTGGTATTGGCATTGCAGACAAAGTTTCCGGTCGTTGAATTGTGGATCACGTCAGCATTGAATGTTGCCGTCGTGTTTGCCGTAATCGTCAGATCTCCTGCTGTAGAAGCTGTTGTAATCGTTCCTGAAGCGTTACTGGTGATGGTCGAGGTCGTTGCGGTGATCGCTAGGGTGCTCCCCGATGTTGAATTATTAGATAGGGCTCCATTGAGGGCGACGCTCGTTCCTCCAATTGTGAGATTGCCTCCGGTAGCGCTTTGGGTCATCGTGTTTGCAATCGTTGCAGCGGCTCCGGTTGATTGAAAAGTACACAGGCCTGAAGATCCGTGTGTAAAGGTGGATGCTGCGCCGGTAGATAAAGCGCCGCCCGAAACGATGCTAATCGCGCCTGTGCCCGCCGTAGAGAAAACATTGTTGATAGCAAGCGTCCCTGTTCCGGCTATTGTCCAGGCGACAGCGCCGTCTGTGATCGTTACAGGGCCGGCGAATGTTGAAACGGAACCTGTCGCGGAGGTGGTGGAAAAAGTGAATGTGTTCCCGGGAGAATTGAATCCGATGCTCCCGGTTCCGGCCGTTAAAGTAAAATCGTCATTCGCAGTGATCGTCAAATTGCCGCCAGTCACGTTAAGGGCCCCTGAAATCGTTACGTCCGATCCGGATACCGTATTGGAAATGAGTTGGATGTTTCCGGACGAGCTGTGGCTCACTGTAACGCCGGGATCAATTGTGATGGTTCCCGCAACGCCAAGTCCTGCGTTACAAATAAAGTTTCCGGCCGTGGTACTATTGGTAAATCCTGAACTGAATGTGATGTTGCGGCGTGCGTTGAGCGTGAGCGTATTGGTATTGGTGCCCGTCCAAGTGAAAGGATCCGTGAAACTGATGTCTCCAGTGGTCGGGCCTGTCCCTCCCGGCGTCGATGTGATGATCACATTGCTTAACCCTAATTGCGTTATGATCGCCCCGTTATTAATATTTCTCGGTGAGAGAACCCCTGTGTTGCAATAAGTGTTGACTCCGCACCCGGCACCGAAAGTAATGCCGGCGTCAGTGGCCGCCGCGCTAATGGTGATGTTTGTTGGATCGAGAAGGAGAACGCCGGTCTTTCCGCAAGGAGCCGATGTGTTCGCCAATCCGGCAAAATCAAAATCTCCTTTTGAAGAGACTTCGACAAAACCGCCATCGCCGCTGTTTGTCCCTCCTCTGACGAAAATTTCTCCGTAAAAACCCGTTGCTTCCTCAGACCATAAGACGACCTTTCCGCCATTGCCGTCAAGCAGGCCATCGGCGTAGATTCTCGCTCCATTTTCTACGACAACGGCTTGGGCGTTGGGGAAGGGATCTAATGGACTGCCCTGAGCGTCTCCGCCGATCAAAACAGAGCCTCCCTGCACTGCTTGGGAAACATCGATGCGTCCCTCCTCCTTGACATGGACAAATCGACTCAAAAGACGAGCTTCCTGCGCATAAATTTCTCCGGAATGGGAGATATATCCGTTTTCGCTGATAAGAAGAGCCGATCCCTCAAGAGCTTCGATTGTCCCTTCGCTCGCAATGGCTTGCGCATAGAGATTTCCGTCGGCGATTAACCCAACAGAAGCTGCCCGAATGGTTCCTTCGTTAGAGATTCCTATCCCTTCGTGTTGACCTAGATCGGAGCAGAGTACAACCTGAATGCGGTCATCTCCATAAGGGCGGTAGACGACTTCCTGTCCGGCGCCCAAAAAGGCGCCCCCTCCATTTGAAACGACGATTTCACCCTTTTGTTCAATCGAACGGCTGATCAGCGCGAGGTCTCCTTGTTCGATTTCGATGCATCCTTGGATCAGAATCGGCGCTTCTGAAGATCCTGAAAAGCAGTAGCTTCCTTGTTGCAAAAACTCATCATTGGAGCAGTCCAAGGTCGAAGCGATAAAAGAAGAAGCGTGGATTTTCCCTTCAGGGCCAATCCAAATTCCATTAGGGTTGATCAGATAACAACAGCCATTGCATTGGAGAGTGCCGTGGATTTCGCTAAGATCGCCGCCTCTCACACGATTCAGGATCGCCGAAGAGGCCGTAGGTAAAACAAATACAGCCTGTTCTTCTTTGCCAATCGAAAAGCTCTCCCAGTTGAGGATTGTCCGGTCAGATGCCTCTATAGTGAACGTCTGCCCATTGAGAGACAGATGCGCCTCTCCTGCTTGGATGAGAGGAGCCGAAGGCTGTCCGAACAACGGCCATAGAGGGAAAGACGACAAGAGAGCCAGACAAAATCGGTAATATTGCTCCATAAATGCCTTTTAAAGAAGTGATTTGGATGGGTCAAGATCTTTTTCGAACTAGACGGGGCATTGCTGTGCAAAATAGTCTTGGATTTAAAATTTCTTTCAAGTTAAGGATCGTCTTTGTTACTCTAAAAATATTTACTATACTAGGAGAATAGCGATGAGATTGGTTGTAGCGGTGTTTTGTGTTGCGAGCAGTGGTTTATTTTCTAATCCGATCAATCCGACAGTAGTCGAGGGAGATGTTTCTTTCACCACCTCTTCTTCTGTTTTAACGGTCGCGTCCAACAGCTATCGCTCGATCATTGATTGGGAAGAGTTTTCGATCGATCCGGGAGAGACGACCTTTTTTGATCTCATCAACACGAACGCAGCGCTCTTGAATCGGGTTACAACTGAAAATCTCAGCGAGATTTATGGTTCGCTCGAATCAAATGGACAGATCTATCTCATCAATCCATATGGAATTTATATCCATGAGGGCGCCGTGGTTTCCGCAGCTTCTTTTCTCGCATCGACTCTGGACGTAGACAATGAGGAATTTTTGTTGGGAGACGAGATCACTTTTGTTGGCGACGGCAATGGCGTGGTGTCGAATTTTGGACAGATCGAAGCTGCTTACGGCGACGTGGCGTTGTTCGGTTTCCAAGTCGTTCAGGGGGGAACGGTTCAGGTGGACGAGGGAGATGCTTTCCTGGCAACCGGGATGGAAATTATCCTTTACCCCAATAATAATCCAAGAGTTTCCATTGTAGCGGGTTCAACCGATGCAACAGGAACCGGAGTGGAAATCCTGAAGCAAGTCTCATCCATTCACACGGAAGTCAAAGCAGAAGGAAATTATTACCAATATGCAATTCATCTTGACCAAGACGGAAATATCGAAACAAATGGCTATGGAGACGCCTACGCTTGTCTCGAAAGTCACGATGGTAAGATACAAGTGGAAGGAAAAATCTCTTCCCACAACAACGCAGACCTTTACGGCGGATTGATCGAAATTATAGGTCGGGAGGTAGACATTACAGACAGCGCGGTGCTGGATGTGTCAGGAGTGCTTGACTGCGGCGAAATTTACATTACCGAAGGATAAGGGAAAGAGTGGATTTGTATATACCCAAACAACCTGAAAAGTTGGCATTTGCGCAAAAAC
>CAZZLR010000065.1:0-6084 GCA_964655045.1 uncultured bacterium
TTCATTGGAAAGGAGAGTATTTCCCTGGAATTGAATTGTTCCAAAACGATACTGCTGTCCCTTTTCCGCGTGAATCTCAATGATCAATTTCCCACTCTGGGCGTCTTCGCGATGCCGAATTTCAATCTGGGCGTCGGCATAGCCTTTGTTTTGTAAATAGTTGATCAGAGTTGTCCGGTCTTGCTCCAAAGCTTCATCCCGATAAATCCCTGTACCCGTGATCCAACTGAACAAAAAGTTATACTTCTTCAGGTACATCTGTTCTTGGAGTTCGTCTTTTTCTTCCTTCGTGAATCCGGAAAAGATGATTTCTTTAATATAACCGGGACTTCCTTCGTGAATCTCAATGAGGACGTCTACTTCATTAGAGCCGGCAATAGGTTGAAGAGAATAAGAAATCTGCGACTCGAAATACCCCTTTTTAAAGTAATATTCCCGCACCTTGTTGAAGGCTCTGTTGAACTGCTGCCGATGAAACGGCGTACCGGGCTTTATATCGAGTTCTTCTTGGAGAGTCGATGTTTTAAATTGTTGATTTCCATTCCACTGAATCTGGTGAATGAAGGGCCTAGGGCACACGCGGATTTCGATGGAAACCTGGTCGTCTTTGAGCCGAATAGAGGGCTCAACCCGTTCATATTCTTCGGACAGGGTTTTTAAATCGTTGTCGAAAATGATCTGCGAAAAATCGTCCCCTTCTTGCGTTTTCAGGCGGGAACGGGCAGGACTTCCATCCTGTGAAGATTCTCCGGGACACTCGATAATGATCTCAATGCGGGAAACTTTTTTATCATCGTAGTATTCGGCGCCTGATAGGGAGGTCGCCATAGCTCCAAATAAAAGAGAGCAGGCGAGTTTAGATAAGAGATACTTATTTTGCATGTTCGCAAGTCCATCCTTCGATCGATTGATTATAGAAATAATCGAGGATTTAGTCAAAAGGTTTGGCGCCCCAGCAGAGCGCGGGAGAGCGTTCCGCCGTCAATGTATTCCAAACTACTTCCTACAGGGAGGCCGAAAGCGAGCCGCGATACGGAGAGGCCGGCCTGCGCAGAAAACTGTTTTTTTAGATACAGCGCCGTCGCTTCTCCTTCCAGCGTGGAATCAAAGGCAAGGATAATTTCATTGGAGCCGTTATCTGCGATTCTCTGTTCAATGCGATGCATATTCAGCATGGCAACGTGGCGTCCGTCCATTGGGGAGATCAGGTGTTCGATCACGTGGTAGAGCCCCTTGTAGGACCGGGTCGCTTCAATGGCAAAAGCCTCCCGTGCGGAAGCGATGATGCAAAGTTGCTGTTTATTTCTCTGCTCATTGCCGCAATAAAAGCAGCGGCCTCGATCAGTGAGGCATCCGCACACGGCGCAAGGGGGAAGTTTTTCTTTTATTGTTTGGGCGATCCCCCCTAAAGAAGAGAGATCCTCCTGCGGCCAATTCAGGAGCGCGAAAGCAAATCGCTCCGCGGTGCGCGCGCCGACTCCGGGCAGCTTTTTTAAATAAGAGACGAGAACAAGGAGATCTTCGGGAAGCCTGTCCATAGAAGGGCAGTCTATGGGCTTCATAGAATTTGTGGCAAGGGGGAAAAATCGACAGAAACTTCACGATTCCAATTTATCGACATTTTTGATAGACTAAAGCCCATAAGATTTTATGGGCATGGATAAAAAAGCAAAAATCGTTGGGACAGGTTCCTATCTCCCTGAAAATGTAATGACTAACTCCGATTTGGAAAAGTTAGTTGATACTTCGCATGAGTGGATTGTCACGAGAACAGGCATTGAAGAGCGCCGTATTGCGGGGGAGGGGGAGTACACATCGGCAATGGGGGAAAAGGCGGCGTTGGCGGCCTTGGCCGACGCGGGTCTGGGCGTCGATCAAGTCGACTTCATCCTTGTCGCCACGCTGACCCCTGACTATATTTTTCCCAGCACGGCGTGCTTGATTCAGCATGCGATCGGAGCGAAGAACGCGGGGGCTCTGGATATTCAAGCCGCTTGCACCGGGTACCTCTACGCCCTCTCGATTGCTAAGGCGTGGGTTGAACAAGGAACTTATCAAAACGTCCTGGTCATAGCCCCTGATAAACTTTCTTCTATTACAAATTATAAAGACCGCTCTACCTGCGTCCTTTTCGGCGATGGCGCTTCGGCCTGCGTGATTTCATTGAAAGGGAAGGGGTTGGTTGTTGAGACTGTGAAGTTAGGCGCCGACGGGGAACAAGCGGCTCTTCTGATGATGCCCGGAGGGGGATGCCGACACCCTGCCAGCGCGGAATCGGTGGCTCTTTGCCAGCATACGATTCATATGGCCGGAAATGAAGTGTTCAAGCATGCCGTGCGACGCATGGAGACGGCGAGCAAGGAATGCATGGAGTTAGCCGGGGTGGAAGAGCGGGAGATTTCCTGGGTGGTGCCCCACCAAGCTAATATTCGCATTATTGAAGCGATCGCCAAGCGATTCCACCATCTACTTCCTGAGAGAATCTTCAAGACCGTTCATAAATATGGCAACACGTCCGCCTCTTCCGTTGGGATTGCTCTGGACGAATTATTAAAAACGCAGCCGATCGCTTCCGGGGAAGTGATTCTTCTCACAGCTTTTGGCGCGGGATTTACCTGGGGAGCCGCGATTCTTCGCTATGAATAAAAAGATCGGCTATTTATTCCCGGGGCAAGGCGCTCAGTACCAAGGGATGGGCAAGGACTTTGCCGCATCGTTTCCCACAGCCCGCCATACCTTTGAGGAGGCAGACGAATGGCTTGAAGAAAAGCTGTCTGCCTTGATTTTTGAGGGGCCGGAATCGCAGCTTGTGGAGACGCGCTATAGCCAGCTTGCGATTTTCGTAACGAGTACGGCAGTGCTGCGGGTCGTACAAAGTCAGTTTCCTCAGTTGCAGCCGGCAGTATGCTCGGGTTTAAGTTTAGGGGAGTATACCGCACTAGCGGCTTCCGGGCGCCTCTCTTTTCGGGAGACGTTGTTTTTAGTGCGCGAACGCGCTCGTTTCATGGATGAGGCCTGTAGAAAATCCCCCGGGACAATGGCAGCGGTATTGGGATGCAGCGCGGAGGAAATTGAAAGTGTCTTAGCGGGATGCGCCCATGTATGGATCGCCAATTACAATGCCCCTGGGCAAATCGTGATTTCCGGAACAAAAGAAGGTGTGGAAGCCGCTTCATTTCGGCTTAAAGAGAGGGGAGCTAAGCGGATCATCCCTCTAGCAGTCCATGGCGCTTTCCATAGTCCATTAATGAGTTTTGCTCAGGAACGCCTCGCTCCTTTTATTGCGGAGGTCAATGTGCGCCCCTCTTCTATCGGTTTTGTCATGAATGTTCCGGGGGATTTCGTCGTATCAGAGGGGGAAATTAAAAAGTATTTAACACAGCAGGTGACCTGTTCCGTGCGATGGGAGCAGGGGATTCGAGCGATGCGCTCGATGGATTTGTTTATTGAGATGGGGTGTGGAAAAACGTTAACTGCTCTCAACAAAAAAATGGAAACAGCGCCCACTCTTTCTATCGATAAGGTCGCCGATTTGGAAAAAATAGGAAAAGAATTATGCAATTGTTGAAAGGAAAATCGGTTCTTGTGACGGGTGGGACAGCCGGTATCGGGAAGGAAATCGCTCTCCTCTTTGCGGAGCATGGCGCCCACGTGGCGATTTTTGGCACGAATCAGGAAAGGGCTAAGCAGGCGATAGCCGAGATACAGGGGAAAAGCGGCGTCTTGCAAAAACAATCTTTTCATCAAGTCGATGTTTCCAAAACAGAAGAAACGGAGCAAGCCATTCTCCAAATCTTGGCTGACTGGCAAAACATCGATATTTTGGTCAATAACGCAGGGATTACGCGCGACACTCTTTTGATGCGGATGAAAGAGGAAGATTGGGATGCGGTTTTAAATACGAATCTTAAATCTGTCTATAACACGTGCAGGGCGGTGTGCCGTCCGATGATGAAAGCCCGCTTCGGGTCGATTATCAATATTACATCGGTGATTGGCCTCATAGGCAATGCGGGGCAAACGAATTACGCCGCCTCCAAAGCTGGAATGATTGGGTTTACAAAATCTCTTGCCAAAGAGTTGGCAAGCCGAGGGGTAAGAGTTAACTGCATTGCCCCCGGATATATTGAAACGCAAATGACGCACGGATTGCCGGAAACCGTGAAAAACCAAATTCTGGCCAACATCCCTCTACAGCGGATGGGTCAGCCCCGTGATATTGCTCATGCGGCGCTTTACTTAGCTTGCGACTTTTCTACGTACGTGACAGGACAGGTGCTTGCTGTCGACGGCGGGATGGTCATGTGATTTTTTTAACAAAGGACAAACAATGACAGTACAACAAGAAGTGATTGATATTATCGTTGAGCAGCTCGGAGTCGATGCTGCCGATGTAACCCCGGAAAAATCGTTCGTCGAAGATCTGAACGCCGACTCCCTCGATCTTACAGAACTCATCATGACATTTGAGGAAAAATTCGGTTTTGAAATTTCGGAAGAAGACGCTGAAAAATTAAAACTCGTTTCCGATGTAATCGAATACATCGAAAAACGAAAAAAGAATGGTTAATGAGGTGAGGGGGGCGGAAGCAAATCCCAGCCCCCTCCCAAAGCCTTAATCAGTTGAACGGAAGATTGATATCTCTGTCCCAACACATTGAGACGGATTCGTTGAGCGTTGATTTCCTCTATTTCCGATTGAATGAGGTCAAGCCGATTAGAGATACCCTGTTCATAGCGCGACTGCGTCAGGGCTCTGATGGCTGAAGCCGACGCCGCAGAAGCGTCGAGAGATCGATAACTTTTTTCCTGCTGTTCTATATCCGTAAGAGCGTCTTCGACTTCTTGGAAAGCGAGAAGAACTGTATTTTCATATTCGCCTTTTGTCCTTTCGAATTTTGCAAAAGCGAGCTCTACATAAGAGCGATTCCTCCATCCATTAAAAATAACCTGGGCGACGTTGGCTCCGATTTGCCATAAGCGGCTGCTCCAGTTTAAGAATTGGGAAAGATCGGGACTGGAAAACCCTAAGGCGCTTGTCAAGCAAAGAGAAGGAAAGTAGGTGGCGTAGGCAACGCCGATGAACGCATGAAACGAAGCCATATTTCTTTCTGCTTGGGCAATATCGGGACGGCGCAGAAGCATGGCGGAGACAAGCCCTGGAGGAACCGCCGGAGGGGTGGCTTCCAATGTTTTCAGAGGCAATGAGAATTCGGAAGCGGGAACGGCGACAAGGACTGCGATTGCATTTTCAAACTGGGTGCGACAGCGGAGGGCTTCTTGATACTCCGCTTCCCAATTGCACAACTCCTTTTGCGCGTTCAAAACGTCGCTTGCCTTGGCGATGCCTGCTTGATCTTTTGCTTTGACGAGGTCCAAAGCTGCGCGTTTTAATTCTAATCCTTTATGAATGAGTTGAATATGAGTATCGGCTGTGCGCACATTAAAGTAGTGGCTGGCCAATTGCGAGCTGAGTGAGAGTAAAGTTGCCCGCAGCGCCTCATCTTGCGCTTGCGCGTAAATTTTTGCTGCATTGTAAGTGCCTCGGAATTTTCCCCAAAGGTCTACTTCATAGGCCATGGCTACAGGAAGTTGATAGATCTGTTCGTGAACTCTGGTAATGGTCTTAAGCCCAGGAAATAGCCCCGGCGGTACGCCGTAGAGCTCTATGAGCTCGTCAACATTATTATAAATTGGGTTGAGGTATGCCTGAGGGTAAAGGTCCGATTTCGCAATCCCTGCCATCGCTCTGGCTTCGGACACTTTTTGAATGGCTACATAGAGGTTTTTATTTCTTTCAATGACCTGGCGCTCCAGAGATGCCAAATCGTCATCTTGGAAAAGATCCCACCAGTTTTCTACGGACGCCGTGGATTCGGCCTCGGCCGTTGCAGCCTTCCAATGCATAGGCTCCGCCATAGCCGGTTTTTCGTAACGAGGCCCTAAGGAGCAGCCCGTCAGTGCCAAGACAATCAAATAAAGCGCACGCATCCTTTTTCTAGGTATATCTTCGCTCTAATACCAAAAGCAACAAATAATGTCATATTTGAGCGCGTCAAAGCGTCGAAAATCGATGATCGTAAC
>CAZZLR010000066.1:0-6062 GCA_964655045.1 uncultured bacterium
CGCGCGCCGCAAACGATTTTAGTTTCTTTTGCCAAGCAAGAGGAAGCGAAAAAGCTTCGCTCCGCCCTGCCGAGGGCGGGCGCTTTGATCCCTTTTGCTCCGGCTCGCCTTTCTCTTGGATTTCAAGGCGCCGATGATCTTACTGTCGCTGTGCAGACTTCTCTTTCCTCCCTTTTAGAGCCCGATGATTTCTTTTATATTCCGGGGAACTCTCCTGAGGCGCCGTCGGATCTCGGCGCGGCTTCCGAAGAGATTTCCGGTTATTTGGTTTTGGATCAAGCCAAAGTGGCAAAAAGAACCGTGCTGCAATTGCAGCACACTCTCCGATCCCTTTGGCATCCTCTCCATCCCGACCTGAGAGAAATAGAGATTGCGGGA
The DNA here is from genome assembly GCA_964655045.1 of uncultured bacterium. GTDB lineage: Bacteria > Chlamydiota > Chlamydiia > Chlamydiales > SM23-39 > CAIPFQ01. The sequence goes on from CAZZLR010000066.1 coordinate 379, forward strand.
TTCGAAGCGCTGCAAAAGGGGAAAGGAGAGCAAAAAGGATTGCGCTGCGCGGTGTTTTCCCCGCTCGCTCTTCCTTCCGCGGATTCTTTGCCTTTTCAAGCCGACTCTCTTTTTGTAGTAGCAAAAGGAATAGAACCTGTACTGCGCTTCTATGCTCAGTTTCCCGATTCTAAGGAGGCTCTTGAGTTTTATTCCGACTTTCGCAAATTGGCAGAGCTCCTTCAAAGCGAAGGATTTTCAGGACGCGCGGTCTCCGATTCTTCGCTCCCCTGGGTGGAATCAGGAGACGTCGTGTTTGAAAAGCCTTCGTTCATGAGTTCCTGTCTTATGGCGAGTCGGGAAAATTTTCTTGTCAGCGGTGAAGGGAAAGCTAGAGCTTGGCTTGCTTTGGGCGACCGCGAACAGCGCCTTTTAACAAAAAATAAAATTGAAACGGCCATGCATGAGGAGCTGATTGCAGCCCAAGACGCTTATCATGCCGCGCGAGTGAGTCTGGATCCGCGCGCTAAGTGGGACGCGCCGGCTCCCGTCCGTTCCGTGCTGTGGAACAATCTGACCCTTTCGGTGCGCAAATATTTTCGCGGCGACGAGAGGAAAATATTGAAGTGGGGACTGGATCTATCCGGCGGAAAGACAGTGGAAATCGCGTTGAAGGACTCTCGGGGGGATTGGATTACGCAGCCGGAAGATTTGAAGCAAGGAATGGAAGAAATTCGAAATCGGGTGAATAGGCTGGGGGTTTCCGAGGTTGCCATACGCAGGGCAGGCCATCGCATTATTTTAGATTTCCCCGGATCGCAAGCAAAAAGCGCCGCCGATCTGATCCAAGCTTCCTCCATGCACTTTCACATTGTCAACGAACGATTTGCTTCCGATGCGGCATGCGATCGTTTTCTTCAAGGCATATGGAACGAAGCGCTTCTCTTAGGGAAAAAAGACGCGGATAGTGTGAATGAGATTGCACGGCGCCATTTAGAACAAGAATCGGCTGCGGCGCTCCGAGCCAAGGGATTGCGCCTTGCTTCTGCAGAAAATCAAGAGGCCGATACCTCCATCGATGAAACTTTTTCTAAAATCGTCCTTTGGCGCGGCGCCGACGCGAGCGCGTGGCATGGAAAAAATCATCCCTTGCTGATTGTGTTCCGCAATTGGGTCATGGAAGGAGCCGATTTGGAAAATGTTCACGCGGGCTATGATCCATCGAAAGGGAATTTTCTAAGTTTTAGCGCGGCTCCTCAGCGGGAACGCAAGGGAAAAACGGTTTTTCCGAAAAAGGATTTATTCGCTTGGACTTCTCTGTATTCCAAGCAAAGCAAAGATCCCGAAAAAGTTTCGCGGATGGCCGTGGTCTTGAATGGTTCCGTTGTGTCGGCTCCCGTGCTGGAATCTGCCTTAGAGGCAAACGCGATGATCAGCGGTCATTTTTCTCAACGCGAAGTCAATCGATTGGTCTCTGATCTAAAGGCCGGCTCTCTCAGTTTCTCGCCGCAGATCTTGTCTGAGAAAAATGTAAGTCCGGAACTGGGAACAGCAGAAAGATTGCAAGGAATCGGCGCTACGCTGGCCGCTTTATTGCTCTGCATGGTTTCTATGACCGTCTATTATCGTTTTGCAGGATGGGTGGCCTCGATTGCGGTCTTATTGAATCTGCTGATTCTCTGGGCGATTCTACAAAATATAGGCGCAGCGCTGACATTGGCCGGTCTCGCCGGCATCATTCTGACGGTGGGCATGGCGGTGGATGCGAACGTTTTAGTGTTTGAACGGATCAAAGAAGAATTGGCTCTATCAAAACACCTGCCTTCTGCGATTGCGTCCGGATATAAGAAGGCTTATTCTGCCATTATTGATTCGAATCTTACGACGATGATCGCCGCCATGATTCTTGTGAATTTCGATACGGGGCCCGTGAGGAGCTTTGCGATCAATTTAATCGTTGGCCTCGCCTCTTCTTTGTTTACGGCTCTTTTCATAACGAAATTTTATTTCTCAGGCTGGGTACAGAATCCTAAAAATCAGATACTCAATATGGCCGACTGGATTCGGGCGACTTGTTTTGATTTCTTGAAGTGGACGAAACTATCGGCGTTCTTGTCTCTTGCAATGATTGTGAGCGGGGGATGGCTTGTCTATTCTCATCGGAGCTCTATTTTCGGTATGGATTTCACGGGCGGTTATTCTTTGAACCTGAAATTAGCTGAAAAAGGGGACGGCTCATCTGTTCTCGAACGGGCATTGGCGCAAGCAGGGATTGCTCCAGGGGAGAGCCGTGTACAGACGTTGAGTCCTCCGGGGAATTATCGCGTTTTATTGAGTATGGCTTTGGATTTGCCGGGAAAACCCTTTGCGTCGATGCCTCAGGGGGGGGTGGAACGCGCGGAATGGACAGTCCATGCGTTGCAATCGGGAGGGGTTGATTTGGCCTCCCAAGGGTTAGGGGTGAACGATGTGCAATGGACGGCCGTCAGTGGACAAATGTCCCATGCGATGAAATATGTATCCGCATGGGGATTTCTTCTTTGCTTGATTGCGATCTTTGTTTACTTGGCGTTTCGATTCGAATATCGATTTGCGATGGCGGCGATTCTTTGCGTGGCGCACGATTTTTTGATCACCGTCGGAGTGATGGGATGGCTGCACGCTTTGGGACTTCCGATTCAAATTGATCTCAATACGGTGGCAGCCCTCATGACGATTGTAGGGTATTCGCTGAATGATACGATCATTATTTTCGATCGCATTCGGGAAGAGCTGCGGCTGTATCCCCGTGAAGGATTTTATGGTCTTGTGAATCGGGCTCTGAATGCGACTTTGAGTCGGACGGTGATGACGTCGGGAACCACTTTGCTAGTTCTTCTCGCCCTTTTGGTTCTTGGAGGCTCTTCGATTTTTGGATTTGCCTGCGTCATGACGGTAGGTGTTTTCTTGGGAACTCTTTCTTCTTGGTTCATTGCATCTCCTTTGGCCGTTTTCTTTCACTCTGACGCCAAAAGCTCTTTTTTGAACTTCTTCAGGGCTAAAAGGGTGTCTGCAAGGTGAGGATTCGTCGATTTTTCGAGAACCCGAAAATCGACAGAACCCTCGAAAACTATATCTGATACCCCGAGGCGGGGTTTCCCGCCTCGGGATGAACTCTCAAAAAAGTTGGCGTAGCTTCAACATCCCCTTTTTCAGGTTGTTTGAGCAGAGTTGAGAGTCGACTTTTTAAGAGGTTTGAGTATATATACTCTAAAGAACCGATCTAACCTATCCGTTTCAGTCGGCGTTTTTGGTTCAAAGCAATGCAAAAACGGGACACAACAACGAACGGATTGGATACAGCGGCCGAAACATCTTTTTTGAGCGAGCCATACGATTTTATGTGGGTTTATCCGGATGCAAATCCATTTCTTTTGCGAAGCGTAATTGCCGAATTTAAGATTCATCCGGCGACTGCTCAGATTCTCATTTCAAGAGGGTTTAAAAATCTTCAGGAAGTGCATGAATTCCTCTATGCCAAGTTGCCGAATCTCTATTCGCCGGACTTATTTCCCGATATGGAAAGAGCCGTGGAACGTATTGTATCGGCTCTCCATAAAAAGGAAAAAATTTTGATTTATGGGGATAACGATGTTGACGGAATGACGGCTGCAGCGTTGCTGGCTGAATTCCTTCAGGAGGTTGGAGCGACAGTATTTGTGGATATCCCCAATCGCGCTACCCTGAAAAAAAGCTTAATTGGGGATGCGCTGCAATTTGCAAAAGTGCGTGGTTGTAGTTTGATGATTACCGTCGATTGCGGAATCACAGCTGTCAAAGAGATCGAAGAAGTGGTGGCGGCGGGAATCGATGTGATTGTGACAGATCACCATGAGCCGACGACAAAAATTCCCCTTTGTATTGCGACATTGAATCCGAAGCTGATCCATAGCACGTATCCGAATCGGGAATTGACAGGGGTGGGAGTGGCTTTCAAACTCGCCCACGCTTTGACAAATATTTTGATCGAAAATGAGGAAATCAGCCCCTCTCAAATTGATTTAAAAAAATATCTCGATCTCGTTGCGTTGGGAATGATCGGAGATATGGGAGTTCTCAAGGGAGAAAATCGGATTTTAGTGCGGTATGGACTCAAACAGATGGGGTTAAAAGAAAGAATCGGCTTAGCAAAATTGATTGCTTTAAGTGAAATCGACACAAAAGAATTGACCCCGGCTGACGTCGCTTCAAAAATCGCCCCCAGGTTGAATAGCTTGGGACGGATCGCCGAGCCGATCAAGGGGGTTGAACTTTTGTTGCTGCGGGGGCAAACCGAAGCAGAGGTTTTAGTAAAAGAGTTAGATCTCAATAACTTAGAAAGACAAAAAATTGAGAAGAAGGCTTTCGAAGATATCGAAGATATTATTTTTCAAAATCCAATTCTCGTACAGGATAAGGCAATTTTCTTACAGTCGGAAAAATGGCATCCTGGGATTATTGCGATTGTATCGGCGCGCTTAGCGAAACAATACAATCGCCCGACGGCAATTTTGTCGATTGAACAGGGGATCGGCAAAGGTTCTTTGCGCACCATTCCTGAATTTCCTCTCTTACCCCTCTTGAAGGAGTGTTCTGATATTCTGATTAATTTCGGGGGGCATGACTTCGCTGCGGGATTGACGATCCAAGAGAAAAATATTCCCTTATTTAAAGAACGGTTTTATTGCGCCGCGGGGCGGGTGCTCAAAGATCATGATGTGGTCCCTAAGTTTTATCTCGACGCGCCAATTTCTTTTCGCGATCTTACTTTTGATTTTATGGAATCCCTTCACCTTTTGGAGCCTTTTGGGCATGAGAACCCTCCGCCGATCCTCTACTGCGACACCATGCAGATCTGGCCCCCCAAGGTCGTGGGTAATTATCATTTAAAGCTCTTTCTCGAACAAGACGACCGCAGGTTAGAAGGAATAGGCTTTGGACTGGCAAGCCGCCAAGAAGAAATTCGACGTAAAAATATCCCTCTTCGGATTGCGTTTACGCCTCAAATCAATATGTTTCTGAACAAGGCGAGCATTCAGCTTTTAATCAAAGATTTTCAGATGTTGTGAACAAAGAAGCGCCTCAAAAATACCCCTTGCAAACGCCAACGTTTAGGTTGTTCGGGGATCTCTCTTGCTAAGAGTTCTACCCAAACAACTTTTCAAGCTGCTTGGTTATACCAAAAGAAACAAATAGGACATTATTTTTTTCTTTTGGTATTAGAGGGTGCAAAGGCTCGATAGGCTCCCGTGCTTTGCAGAGCCCTTTTTTAGGGAGCGATCGAGTGGGTGACCTTGTTCAGATAATTTTCCTGATAGCTGCGCACATCATCGATGTGGATGACCCATGCGGCGCCTTTGCGGTGCGCTTTTAAGAGACCCACGCGCGTTGCGTAATAAATCTTTTGCGGCGGAACGTTGAGCGATTGAGCGACTTGGCTTACAGAATACAACCCCTTTTTGCTATCGAACAAAAGTTCTCCGGCAAACATTGATTTTTTACGGGAATACTTGTTTTGGCGATATTCCTTGAGATCTTCCAAGTGGATCGTCCAACGCGTTGCATCTTTCGAAGCTCTTAATTTTTTTTGTTTGATAGCTACATAAATAGCTTGTCTTGTGACATTATTAATGCGCGCTGCTTCTGTGATAGAAAAATGCGATATTTTTGAGGTTTCGTTCTTTTTG
>CAZZLR010000067.1:0-6048 GCA_964655045.1 uncultured bacterium
TCGCGCTCCTTGACCCCATAGCTAAAGCTAGGGGATTGCGTCGCGTCTTTGTTCATTTCTAGTACAAGGAACCCTGAGCGACGGCAGCAAAAAATCTCTAGCAGAAGTCCTGTGTGCAAATTTCCCTGCTGATTCTTTAAAAGAGAGGGATCTTCCCACATAACCCATGTCGCAGCCCATTGTTCTTCTGTGATTTTTTTGCTATCGTCCAATAGACTGGATAGAGCTCGAAGTTCCATACGCTCGATTGGATAGCTTCCTAGCGAGCGGGTTATATCAGCGCTGTGGGGAACGAGGGGCTTATTTGTCTTGAGCTCCTCCAAGTCCTCGAAAAACTGTTGTGTTTGGGTGATCTCGTTTTCTAGAACTAGGTAACGTTGTGTCCTTTCTTGATCCTGAACAATTCGATACTGAGTGATACCGGTCTTTAACAAAGTCCGAGTAGATTGCTCTTCCGTTACAAGAAAACGGGTGAGATGAGGATGCCCCTTGTCATCCAAGGATACGCGCCAAGCGGCGTCGGGTTCTTGGAATACGGGAAATCGGTGTTGGTTACCTAAATAGCAATGTACAGCCCATTCTTCTTCATTGGCATGCACCTTGATGTTTTCGGGAGGGATCCCTTCTTCGAACACACTTGTTGTCAACGAATCGTCTGCCGATGTCTGCATTATTCTTCCGGTGACTACACGATCTTCATCAGCCACTAGCGAGAAAATACGGCGCTCCGGCAATAGGAAATTTTGATACACGGGCTGCGGGTACTCAAAGGTTATGGCGGTCTCTGAGTCCGTGTAAAAAAGAAGAGGCTTGCTGTGGATGAGGGCTGCGATTCTATGGACAAGCGGCATATTTTTTTCTGTAATGTGCGCAGAATAACGGACGCGCTGCTGTACAATCAGTCGATCGCTATTGTCGCTCACTTGCGCAACGAGGTTGCGATCGGAACCCTTTTCTTCAAAAAGAAGGGCGATTGTGAGGGTTCTGTCCGTGGGGCTTTCTTGCGTGGGAAGAAAGCTCATGCGGGAAACTCTCCATTCGCGCAACACAGTTGCTTTGAGCGCCTCTTGCGTTTTGACTGCGGATATGAAAGAGGCTGAAGGATCGTTATCGTCTTCGAAGGCTATTTTAAGGATGTCGACGGACTGCGATAGTTCGGGCGCAGCGGAAAAATGAGAAGATTTTCCCGGATCGACAAAAGCGATGCCGAATCGTTTTTCTGCTATGCTTTGCGATACTCTGTAAGGGGTGTTTGTGCGCGCCGTGATATCGCTATGGGCAAAATGCTCATAGTGATTCTTGTTGCATATTGTTTGAAGATTTGAGTCATTCGGCGGATCAATCCACTGCTTTTGTGAGGATGCGATAGAATTCATATGTCTCCAATGTCCTCAGCATTCTTTCTTCTTGAAACTGAAGGAGCCCCACTGACCTTGCCACATCCGTTACGAGGTTCACGAGATCCCTCCCCTGGCAAACAGGCTTGTTCGGGTCTTCGTAGCAGGCAACGTCCAAGCTTTGGACGGAAGTGCGATATAAGCAAATCACGGTGGTGCCTCCGATGAGATAATAAGAAGAGCGATCCATAAATTCCTGCACCTGAGTGACAATGCGCCGAATCCGATCTACGATCTCTAGGGCCGCGCTTGCTTTCATGCCTGCCGTGGCTCCCAAAGAACCCATGGCCATTGCTCCGGGAATCCCCCCAAAACAAAGCCCAACCCCCGCGCCCACAATTCCGCCGACAGCAGACGACCCGATGTGGCGAATGTCAAAATGATTCATAAATTCTCCATTTGGAGATAAAGAGTATCTTTTTGTGTCCAATTTTATCAATTAGTAGAAATTATTTTAGTTTTTGAAAAATCAGTGGATTCCGCTGCGCACGCCCTCTGGATGCCGTCAATATTTTTTGACAAATATTTTGAGAGAGGGGTAATGTGCGATGTATGAGCCTATCCCTCTCATGCTTCCCCTATGGAAGCGTTCTATCGTCTCGCGATTGCGAGATCGAAGAAGAGATAGTTCATAAAAAAATTGTTCACTTTTAAGGAGTTGTAGAATGAGCCGATCGATGAAGAATGTGGCCCTTTTGGCATTTGTTTTTGGAAGCTTGGGTCTTTATGCCGAAGAAGCGGAGAACCAAGAGATTTCTATGTCGGAAAGATCGGGATGCCGTCCGTCGGCGATCCGCTCCATTGTAGAAAGGGATGAATATTATCAGGAAGATCCCTATACGAACGGAGACGACTCTACCTCGCCGCGGGCATGCGATGAAGAAAAACCTTGCAATAAGGGAACGAAACGAAAAAGCGCAGCGCAGGCGGCTCGGGGCGAATAGGCTCCTTCAGATCCGTGATTCGACGCGGAACAAAGAGCCCTTGCGTGCGCAAGGGCTAGCTATTCTTTTAAGCCGACAATCGTCGCATTGCGCCCCGTCTCTTTTTCCGCCCGATAGGAAAAATAGTCTTTGTGATGGCACTGCGTGCAAAGAGCGCTGATCTCGATGTTTTTCTCCGGGACGCCGCAGGCTGCTAACTGGCTTCTGCTGATCTCCCAAAAATCAAAATGATTCTGCTGTGTTTGAAACCCCCACAGCTCCTGCGGCAGCTCCTGCCTATAGTTCTTGTACTCGGCATGATCCGACCCAAGCGAAGGGGAAATGCAAACAATGAGATTGTGCGCCTGCGTCCCCACCTCTTGGTGCAAGGCATTGACGACCCTGGCATAAATATTGTGCGCAGAACCTTTCCAGCCGGCGTGAGCGACGGCGATCGCCTCATGCACCGGATCGTAAAAAATCGCCGCCTGGCAATCGGCATGAGTTACGGCAAGCCCTATGTTTTTTTCGGTCGTGAACAGAGCGTCTGCTAGAGGCGTTCTTTCTCCATTTTTCGATGTAATTCTGTGGACGTTCGTTCCATGCGTTTGCTGAGCAAAAAGAATTTTTGACAACCCCAGCGTCTTGCGGACGGCTTCGCGGTTCAGCTTGACCGCGTCAGGATGGTCGCCGACGCTCTCCGAAAGATTCAAGCTGCTGAACTTTCCTTGACTCTCGCCTCCATGCCGTAGAAAAACGCCGTGTGCAACATGAGGGAAAGTTTCCAAAAGATTGAATTCAAGCCACTCTATTTTCTTCTTCCCCGATTCCATCGTTTTCCCCTCTTGTTCAAAAATCATCCCGATGCGGGAAACCCAGCCCTTAAGGCCCGGGTCTTCACCGCATCGGAATCGATCCGATTCCTGTTTCTTGCCGCATTGCCGGAAGCGGGATCAATTCTCCTTACATCTATCATTTTTTTCCCTAGTTTGGTATCTTTTTTTTTATGAAAATCGACGCTCTGCATTTGAAAGGATTGAAGCTGATTGCGCCGCAGGTCTGGCATGATGCGCGGGGGTTTTTTTTCGAGAGCTATCAGAGCCAACGATATGCCGAAGGGGAAATTCTCTCCCCCTTTGTGCAAGACAATTGCTCCTTCTCTACAAAAAACGTATTGAGAGGGCTTCATTTTCAATCGGAACCCGGACAGGCAAAGCTCGTCTTGTGTCTTCGCGGCAGGATCTGGGACGTCGCCGTAGACATCCGCCCCGATTCTTCTACGTTCGGACAATGGGAAGCACAGACTCTCGACGATCTATTGCACCATCAGCTCTTTATCCCGGCCGGCTTCGCCCACGGTTTCTGCGTCTTGAGCGACGAGGCTCTTGTGCAATATAAAGTTTCTTCTCACTACAATCCAGAAACGGAACGGGCGATCCGCTGGAATGATCCCGATCTGGCCATTGCATGGCCGATCCAAAACCCGCTCCTCTGCGAGCGCGATCAACAGGCCCCCTTTTTTAAGGAAAGGATTTTTTCAAACCGATGAAACTATGGGTTGTCGGAGCCGACGGCCTCGTCGGCTCCCATTTGAAACAATGGGCGCACGTCGCATCAAAACGCTCCGACGCAGATATCGGAAACTTGCATTCGCTTTACGCTTTTGCCAAAAAATTGCGCGGCATCACCCATATTGTCAATTGCGCCGCCCTTTCCCACGTCGATCAGGCGGAACGGCGTAGAGAGGAAGCATTTTGCGCCAACGCGTTCGGCCCTGAAAATTTGGCGGCGGTCGCGCGTGCCATGAACGCTAAATTCCTTCATCTTTCGACAGACTACGTGTTTCAAGGGAACGAGTCTGCGCCGATCGTCGAGACCCACCCCACTCATCCGATCAACTATTACGGATGGACAAAACAAGAAGGAGAAAAACGGCTTCTCAGGGTGCTTCCTTCCTCTTGTATTGTGCGCACTTCGTGGGTCTTTGGCGAAGGAGGGAAAAATTTTGTGGCAGGGATGCTGCAAAAATTGCAAGAGCCCCATCCTCTGCTCTTGACGCACGATCAGCGAGGAAGACCCACCTATGCGCCCGATTTGGCCGATACGATCATGCGCATGCTGGACGCTTCGGGAGTATACCACTTTGCCAACGCGGGAGAGGCAAGCAAATATGAATTCGGCATGGCGATGCGCGAAGAGGCTCTTGGCTTGGGATTTCCCGTCGCAGCCTCTGAAATCATCCCCGTGCCGCGCTCCTTTTTTCCCGAGAGCGCCCCCCGCCCCGGCTACTCCGTCTTTAGCACGGCTAAAATTGAATCGTTTTTGCAAAAACCCATTCGCCCTTGGCGCGAATGCCTGCGGGAGTATTTGTGCAACGTAAAATCAAAAGAGTCCTAGTTACGGGCGGAGCCGGATTCATCGGTTCCGCTTTCATTCGTTGCTTTTTGCCGCTGTGTCAAAGAATCGTGAATCTGGATCTTTTGACTTATGCCGCAGATCTGCGGCTGCTGGAGCCGGTTCTGCATCACCCCTCGTATCGTTTTGTACAGGGAGACATCAATGACCGCGCTCTTGTAGAGAGCCTGTTGCATGAGGAACGGATCGAGGCTATCGTTCATTTTGCGGCGGAAACGCATGTAGACCGGAGCATTGCATCGGCACGCCCATTTTTGGAAACGAATGTGTTGGGCACCGTCTCTCTGCTCGAAGCCGTAAAGCAATTTCCCTCTATCCACTTCCACCATGTTTCGACGGACGAAGTGTTTGGATCATTAGGGGAGCAAGGCGTTTTTTTCGAAGAAAGCCCCTATCGGCCCAATTCCCCTTATGCGGCGTCGAAGGCGGCGTCGGATCATTTTGTGCGCGCATTTATGCGCACATATGGATTGTCCGCGACGCTTTCTCATTGCAGCAATAATTTCGGCGCGGGGCAATTCCCAGAAAAACTGATTCCCAAGACATTGCTGCAGTGCGTTTCCGGACAGCCTTTATCCCTCTACGGGACGGGAAACAATGTGCGCGACTGGCTCTATGTCGACGATCATGCCGCGGCGATTTGGCAGATCTTGCAGCAAGGCGCAAAAGGGGAATCGTATAATATCGGGGGGGGCTTTGAGCGGACGAACTTGGAAATCATCAATCTTTTAATAGAGCTGCTTGGACAAGAGACCGGAGAAAATCCTCAGACATATCGCTCCTTGATCCGCTTTGTCCCGGATAGGCCGGGTCATGATTTCCGTTATGCAATGGACGCCTCGAAAATAAAGACGGAACTAGGCTGGCAGCCTCGGGAAGGACTCGAAGAGGGACTGAGGAAAACGATTCGCTACTTTCTGCGTGCCTATGGCGGAGGAACAAATCCCAACGCTTCAATCAGCTTGTCGGCGGCTAAAGAAACCTCTTGCGTAACCCCCCGCGAAGGATCGTAGCTATAGAGAAATTCGACTTGCTCGACAAAGGACATGACGGCTTGCTGAATCGATTCATCCATGAGAAGAGCCTTGGCTCTTAGATCCTCGATCGCAGGGCGTGCAGCTGCCGCTTCCCCTTTCTGTAAATGCGTCATAATTTTGGCAATCTCTTGAGCCATGGTTACTTTCGCTCGGATCGGTATCTCTTTGAATGGATCTTTACTCATTAAATTAATTGTACCAAAAAAATAAATAATGTCATAAGCTGCGTGAAAGCTGTCGATAAATCGACGATCGTAAATGGCATAGTATTAAGTC